>PMKB01000088.1 GCA_003157595.1 Solirubrobacterales bacterium | reverse complement strand
CGGCCTGGCTCGCGCGCTCTCGCTGTTTGCACTTTGCGGGAGCGTGAACCGCGGCTGGGTCGGACGCTCCCTCGTCGCGCACTGCGACAGTCAGGGGTGGGGTTTCGCGCACGCTCGCTTTGGTTCCAGAGCGACAGTGTTAGTGCGCTCGCTGCTACAGGCGGTAGCGCGCCGTGCCGATCCGTCTGGTGTGGGTCTTGGGCGCGGCCGCTGGCACGCCCGGTTCGAACTGCGGGGCTACTGTGCCTAGCGGCGATCGCGGTGGGACACCCCGCTAGATTGGTCCGGACGATCGAGCNNTCCGCGATGTCGTCCGCCATCCGCGCGATCAACACGATGTCCGGATCTATTCCGGCGACTGGGTCCTCAGCGGTGAGCGCCTCCACCTCGGCGTGTGAAAGCCCACTATTGAGCGCGATACGAGTGGAAGCATGCAAAGCATAAGTGCAGTTCAAACGCACGGCGGTTCGCACGATCATTGCTTCCCGCAGCCTGGCGTCGGCAGCGGGACAGGCGAACACCGCCCTCATTAGCGCAACAGCTGGGCCTGCAAGATCGCCCGCCGCTGCGAGCGCGATCGCGCCATTGAGCAGTCTGTCCGGATTGAAATCGCTTCCGAAAGCGGCTCGAGCCTCTTCGGCGGTTGGTATCGGCAAGCAGATATCGGTCATCTCTCTCCCTGAGCTATTGCACACTGCCGGCCGACTTCTGGTTGAACTCTGCGAGCCCCGCTAGCCGACGAATGCACCGACCATCAAGCCGGCATCCCGCGCGGTCCGCGAGACGTCGTGGGCGGCACGCCCCGCCGTCTACCAGTCCGTGAGCGTATCGTTGGCGAGTAGGAGGGCGTTTGTCGTGGGGTTTGGGAGGCGCCTCCTCGGCGATCTCGCAAGCATGCCCTGATCTGGTTCTGCTTGCACGCGCTTTGAGGCTCTGAGCCGCGTGACGTCGAACGCGTCGCTATCGCGCCCCGTCACGCCGTCCTCCGCTGCCCGCACAGGTGCGTCGCCACCGTTCGGCGAAACCGGGCCGGAAAGGCAGCGCTTCGGCCCGGCAGCGCGGGCCCAAATGATGAAAGCTCACGTTGTCACGTGGTCGTGGCGCGTGGTCAGCCGCCCGACCCGTTCAGGACGAGATCGACTACAGCGCCGATGCCTGCGCGCAGCTTGCGGCGGGAGCTTCCTCGGCCACCGATCAGATGATCTAGTAGATCCGCCCGAACGGCCGCTAACAGCAAGTGTGCGAGCAGCTCGCTTTCGTCGCCTTGGCCGGCGTCGCGCAGCAGGTCGCTGAGGAGTTGGTGCACGAGCTGGTACTGCGCCTGCTCGTACAGGCTCACGCCGCCAGAACGCTCCTCCAACGCTAGCGTCAGATGACGGTTGTCGAGCTTAACAACGAGGATGGCGTCGAGAATGGCGGCGACGCGCCGGCGCGGTTCGGTCCCCGGGCCGAGCGGCAGCGGTCCGCTCTCGATCGCGTGACGGAGAGGCTCAGTCCGGCGCGCCCATAAAGCCTGGATCAACCCGGCCCGGCTGCCGAAGGCACGAAACAAGGTGCCCTTGCCCACGCCAGCAGCCGTCGCCACATCGTCCATGGACACCCTTGCAGGCTCGACCGCCGTTGCGAACAGCTCGTCGGCGGCAGCGAGCACGGCCGCGCGATTCCGGGCGGCGTCGGATCGCGGGGGGCGCGTCACGTCGCGGAGCCTACCTCGCCAATCGAACTGTCGGTCCGTATAGTGTGCCTGCCAGCCGGACCAGCGGTCCGGATCCGAACGCGGGAGGAGTAGCATGTCGGCAACCGCGGAGCTGTTCCAGGCAGGGTTGGAGCGCCTCGGCGACGGCGACCTCGCCGGTTATCTCGACCTGTGCAGTGACGACGTCGAGTTCGAGTTCCCGTTTGCCCCGCCCGGGCGTCCCGAGCGGCTGCGCGGACGTGAGAACCTCCGGCGCTATCTCGAGCCGCTGCTCGCACGCGTCGGTTACGACGCGATCACCAACCTGGTCGTCTACGAGACCGACGTCGCCGAGACCATCGTCGCGGAGATGACCGCCCGCCTTCGATTGCTCGACAGCGGCCGGACCTACTCGATGCGCTACGTCGCCGTCGTCCGCGCGGCAGGCGGGCGCATCGTGTCGTATCGCGACTACTGGAACCCGCTTGCGCTGGGCGACCGAGCAGGCACAACCGAGGCGTCATGAGCGGCGCACGAGTGCTCGTCACCGGTGCGACCGGGACGACCGGATCGCGCGTCGCCGCGGCGGCACGCTTGGCCGGAGCCGAGGTGCGCACCGCCAGTCGGCACGGCAGCGATGTCCAGTTCGACTGGCACGCCGCCAGCACGTGGCCGTCGGCGCTCGATGGCTGCGGCCGCGTTTACCTCGTCCCGCCGCCCGGTATCGATGTCGCGCCCGTGATGGTGCCTTTCATCGAGCTGGCGCGCCGAAGCGGCGTCGAACGGCTGGTGCTGCTCAGCAGCTCGGTGACTCCGATGGGTACCTTGGCCGCCGGGGTGGTGCATCAGGCTCTGGCGGAGAGCGGGTCGGACGACTTCGTGGTGCTGCGGCCCTCGTGGTTCATGCAGAACGTGACCGGTGAGCACCATTTGGCACGGATGATCCGTGACGAGGATCGCATCGTAACCGCGACCGGCGAGGCACGAGTCGGCTTCGTCGACGCCGACGACATCGCCGCCGTGGCCGCGCACGCGCTGCTCGGCGAGACGAGGCCCGCGGCCGAGCTGGTCCTGACCGGGCCTGAGGCGCTGAGCTACCGGCGCGTAGCCGAAATCGTCGGCGCGGCCCGCGGTCGTCCCGTGGCCTTCGAGCCGGTGGCCCCCGCCGAACTGGTCGAGCTGCTAGCCAGCACCTACCCGCCTCCGTTCGCGCAGGCACTGGCCGAGCTCGACGCGGTCATCGCGGCGGGCGCTGAGGACAGGGTGACGCCCGACGTCGAGCACGTCACCGGTCAGCCACCGTGCAGCTTCGAGCAGTTCGCCGCTACGGCGTTCCGATCCGCCAGCTGACGCTCGCCCGACGTCAGGCCGAGGTAAACGGCGCGCCGTCGCCGTCCTCATGGACTGTCAGATGCCAGTCCTCGACGGCTTCGAGGCGACGCGCGAGCTGCGCCGCCGCGAGGACGGCGTGCGACACACGCCGGTGATCGCGATGACCGCGCACGCTTCCGTGATCGCGAACGCTGCCTTGAGGCCGGAACAGACGACTACGTCACGAAACCGATTCGCGCGCAGCGGCGACAACGGCCATCGACGCCCAACTTCGCCGGCGCGACCAAGAACCAGAGGAGCGACTCGCGCAGTCCCTCGTCGCGCGACGCAGCTGCGCGCGGGCGGTGAGCTGCGGCGGTTGCTTTCGTCGCGATGCGAGTGTTCGTCGGCGCGCTCGCGTTCCTTGGGTTTCGCTAGTGTCTCCCCGAAGCGGTCGAGCTGCGGGAGGAGTGCAGATGAGCAAGCTGTTGACGCGTGTCGCGCCCATGAGTGTCGCTGTCGCCATGGCCCTCGGCGGCGTCGCCTACGCCGCAGGGGGGGCGAGCTCGATTCACGACGGCGTCTATGCCTCCCACGAGGGGGCAGGGGCGCCCGTGGACCTCTACGTCGACAAGAACGGCAAGGAGCTCGGCAAGGGCAGCATCGGCGACCCCTACGCCCAAGGCGTCTCCTGCCCGGTCACCAGTGCGATTGCGAGCGCGGGCTATGGCACATCCAGCACGAGTATCTCGTTCGCCGTCCCCTACACGACGGCGATCCCGATCCGCAACGGAAAGTTCTCCTATTCGGGTCCCGCCTACGTGGACCCGAGCTACGACGCGACCGCTGGCACGAATCCCAACCCTGGGACGATCACGATCAGCGGGCGCTTCAAGACATCCGGCCACATCAAAAGCAAGAAGACGATCGCGGTCACCGGCACCGTTTCGGAGTCGCTGTGCGGCGCGAGCATTCCGACAACGTTCTCGTTGTATTGGGAGAAAGGCCTGCAGCACGGGTAGCCAGAAGCTTCCGCCGCCATCGTCCTCAGCGTCGAGCGGTCGTTTTGCCGGCCGCGACCAGCCCGTCGAGCCGTCACAGCGCCGCGATGAGGACGCTGCGGACACCGCCAAACATGCCCGGAATCTACGTCGCCAACCGGACCGGCACACGAACCTGGCGGACGCCCACCTCCGTGAACGTCACGGACCCTGTCAGCAGCACCAAACGCGCCGGGGAGCGCGGCTCACTGTCGGTTCGCCCGGCGAAAGGAACAGCGAAGCGGCTCTTGCTCCACGCGCCTGCTCCCGCGTGATTTGGAGCGTCTGGGCCGGAGCCGCGGGCTACTGCCTCGGACAATATGCAGGAGCCCGCGGAGGTCGTCCGCCCGCTCTCGCTGTCGCCCAGATTCGAGCGCCGAGTAGCGGAGGGCACCGCGCCCGCTCGGGACGACCAACGAGTCTGGCACGCCGTCCAGGCGCCGCTCCCGCTCCTCGCAACGCGAGCGAGCGCGTGCCGATCCTCGGCCGACCCGCTCGGACGTCGTCCACAGGAGGCGTCTTGGGGCGAGCCGCGGGCGCTGCTCCTTTGCACTCGATGCAGGCGACCTGGCTTCCGGGTTCGATGCGACGATGTGCCCGCGCATGTCTTCGTCACTTGCGACCACCAGTCAGCCGCAGGGAGGCATGCGTGTCACGCTCGCTCCCGGCATCTGGATGCGCAGACTTCGCTGGACGCTCGGATGGGGCGGCTTCTTCATCGCGAACGCAGCTCTGTATTGGTGGTTCGCGGTCGACATTGTCTTCTTCTACCACTGGAAGGTCCCCTCCTCGACCGCGAACACGGTAGGGAGCGCGGTGATGCTCTTTGGCATTGCGGCCACATTCACGATGCTTGGCGTGCGCGCAATCCGCTCTGGCCTGTGGATCAGCGCTGAGCGCGTGGTCGTTCGTGGCACTCTCACGACGCATAGATGCGCACCGGATGATGTGGTCGAATTCGTCGCCGGCACCCGCGTTGCGCCGTGTCCGCTCCTGCACCGCACGCACGGCAGGCCCTTGGACGTGTCCGCATTGAGCCGCGGCGGGGGCCTCAGATCTAGGTACCCGATGTATCTGCGCCAGCTCGAGCCCGTCTGCGCCGAGCTGAATGCGCTACTACGGAGCGTTCAGTCAACCGCAGCTGCGACCGCTCACGAGCAAACGGCGGCCGTGCGACGCGATCACGCAATCGAGAACTACCACCTGCTCCGCACCATAGTTCTCTCGTTCACAGGGCTCTTCTGGGCGCTGTCGGGGGCCGTCGTGGCGCTGGAACCCAAGACGGCGGTGGCAGTGGCGATGGCTATCTTCGCCGGGGTCAACGGCGTATCGACGTACCTCATCTTGCGGGGCGCCAAGCGCGGCATCGACCATCACGCGACGACGCCAGGTCCGCCGTCCGACGTCGCGTAACTCGCAACCCGAAGACAAAGCGAGCACCCACGCCAGGCTCCCGCGGCCCGGCTCGTCGTCCTTAACAGGAGTGCGGGGAGCGTCTGTGGACGTGCTACCTTCGGTGCCGGAGCCGGCCGATTTCTGGCTGGTGGTCGGGATTGGTTCTAGTGGCCCAATGGGGCCTGGAGGCTGCGGCCTAGCCGTAGGTCTCGGCGGTGGCTGGGTGTGTCACGAGCACCCGGAACGAGCTCGCGAGCGTTCGGGCGATGCCGCGTGCCTGCGGGCCGGTGGCGGCCGGGCACCCCTGCGCTGGAAACGGCGGGACGACGATGATCTCGTAGAACACCCGGTGGTTCGCCGCCTCGTAGGCGGCGTCCACCTGGTAGGACGGGTAGGCCGATGTCACTCCGACGTCAAGTTCCTCCCATAGGCCCCTCATGCCGGACACGGCCGGTAGCCGCCCGCGCGCCAGGACCGTGTAGCCGTGCCCGAGGAACGCTCCCGGAGTCCCCGACCCCGTGTTGGGTGCCATGGTCGCGTACACGGTTTGCTGCACGCACAGGCCGGCGTCGCCGCGGCGGTCGGTCAGCAGATATGGCTGTCCACAGTGGTAGGCCGGCACACGCAGGGTGTGCCATGAAGCCGGGACGGTGACCTGGGCGAGGGCGCCGAGAACGCGCGGCGTCTTGCCGCTCGCGCAAGGCCCCGAGAACGGCAGCTCGAACACGCGCCCGGAGGCTGAGCTAGCGGCGCGCGCCGCAGCCAGTCGAGCCTGCGACTGCGTCGAGAAGGTTGCCGCGACCGCAACGGCGGCGCTCACGAGCACAAGCAAAACCGGAACGACCGCGAACCGAAGCTGGCGCCGGTAGACACTCACGCCATGAGCCTACGTCTGGCGTCGCTCTGAAGCATCCGGTATTTGCTGCGGTCGCATGCGGCTGTGCCGCGGTCGCTTCCTTCGCGGGCTAGCAGGAGACCCCATCGACGGACCAGAAGGCATGGGGCGTGGGCGGCCGAGGGGCAGCGGCTGGGAGTGCTGGTCAGATAGGCAGACGATCTCGTCGCGCTGTGCGCCACCAGCCCGCAGGCCGCCACGGCCCGCGAACTGGTGTCGATGGTCCTGGGAACGCTCTGGTTGCGGCTGCACCAGCAGCGCGCCGTATGCGTGGGTGGAGCTCGCGGCGTGACATCCGGTGTTGCCGCGCGTATTACGTGTAGGCATGTTTCGCGGTTTGAGCGGCACGCGGCACGCCGGGCTGTACGGCTGGTTGGTCCCCAGGAAGGAAGCAGATTGCTGAGGGTGAAGTGCTCGGTGCTGGCCGCGTTGATTGGCGGTGCCCTCGCGGCGGTCGTCGCGGGCGCGGCTGCGCAGTCTGGCGCTGCGCTCGGGGCGCCATGGAGCACGCCGCGAGCACTGGTTGCGTCGTCGCAGTACGCCTTTTCCCCCGCGCTCGCCGTCGGCGAGGAAGGCGAGGCGATCGCGGGCTGGTTTGGCGGGACGCCGCCACGCATCTTTGCGGGGACCGGACGGGGTGGGGCGGTGCGGGTGGGGAAGTGGACGGGCGCGACGGTTGTGGTCGATCGCGGCACAGTGACCGGGGGTTTCAAGTTGCCTGTGGTGTTGAGCCGCCACGGAAGCGACCAGCCAGACGGACTGCACGTGGCGCTTTCGGGGTCCGGGTTGGCCTATGCGGCGTGGAGCGAGTTTCCCAGCGGCGCGTGGATGGTCGCGACCGCACCGCGCGACGGCATCTTCTCAACGCCCAGGCGGTTGCTGCCGGACGGCGGGCAACTGGTTGCGCTCGCCGCCGGGCGCGCCGGAGCGGTCCTAGCGGTGTGGAGCGAGTCCCCTCCGCTGCGGCTGCATCAGCACGCATCGCTCGACTATGCGCGGCTGGGGAGCGGCGGCCAGCTGGGACGCACTGTGGTGCTTTCGAACCTGCAGGGCGATGACTCCGCCCAGATCGCCGTTTCGGTCAATGACGATGGCGCGCTCGTCGCGGCTTGGGTGCGCGGCGTCGGCAGCCCAGCCAGCGTGGTGCGAGCGGTGCGGTGCACGGCGACGGGCCGCTGCACCGTCACGCCGTCAGTGGAGTCGTTTCACAGCGCGCCGTTCAACGTCGCCGCCACGCTCGCTGACGATGGCACAGCCGCCGTCCTCTCGGACGTCGGCACCAACAGTGGCGTGCTGGCCGCGGCCAGTCGTAACGGCGGGCCGTTCTCGCTCGCGCAGCGACTGGCCTCCACAGGCGACACGCCGGTCGCCACCTCCGACGGCACCCACGGTGCGCTGACCGCGTTCAATGGCGACACGGCCTACGACCCGGAATGGTCACTACTCCCCGCATCGGGCACTCGCTTCGCCAAGGCCCGCGCGGTCGGAGACCCCAATGCGATCTACTCACCCGTACTCGCGGCGAACCTCGCAGGCCAGTTCGTGATCGCCTGGAACGACCAGGGGGGCACGACCACCAACCCCGCGTACTCGAGTGTAGCCGCAGCAACCGGCACCGGCCAGCGCCTCAGCCGACCCGCCGTCATCGCCCCCAGCGACGTGGCGGCACAAACGATCAAAACAGGAATCGACGGCGCGGGCAACGCGATCGTCATCTGGAACAAATGGGTCGACAACGAACCGCACGGAGTCTTCGCCGCCGTCCACCACCCCTGACCCCTCGGTGGACGCCGCGCACGTGCCTGATCGGACGACGCGCAGGTCAGACGGTGGAGCGTGTGAGCACGCCTGCCTCGTCTCGCACGCGCAGGAGCCTGCCGACCCGACCGCCACCCGTATCGCCGCCGACGCCTCCTTCTACTCTGGGCGGTCGTCTGCGAGTAGCTTTAGGCGCAGAGGCACCGTGAACCGTGTTGTCTGCGCGAGGAGTGGAGCGAGTGTTTAGCGCGAGGCGTTGCGCGCTTGCGGCGGTGATCGGCGTGGCCGTTTCGTTCGGCGGATTCGCCGGCGCGGTGAGCGCAACCACGACTGGTGGGTGGCCCGTGAGCGCGGCGGTCCGGTCTCGCTTGCGAAGCATCATCGTGAACCTTGCGCGGCAGAACGGCGATTCGCACCCGACGCACCTGCGTGTGGTCGAGACGACATCGACCGCGGTC
>PMKB01000116.1 GCA_003157595.1 Solirubrobacterales bacterium | reverse complement strand
CCGCAGCCAGCATGCGCGGAACCACGGCACGCGCGACCAGGAAGCAGCCGGCGACCTTCGTCGCGAGCACATCGAAGAAGCCCTCTGGCGCAACCGCCCAGAACGGTTGTGGGTCAGTGAGGAACCGCGGATTGACCGTACGCATGCCGATCCCGGCGTTATTGACAAGCATGTCGACGCCACCGAATCGCTCGTAGATCTCGTCCGCGCCCGCGTGAACCGATGCCTCGTCGCGGACATCCATCTCGATCCCCACAGCCGCGGGTCCCAGTGCCACCGCGGCCGCCTCGGCGCGAGACCGTTCGCGGCTCGTAACGGCCACGCGGGCCCCAGCCTCGACCAACGCTTCAGCCATCGCGCTTCCGAGCCCGCTTGTGGCCCCGGTCACGACGACGCGGGTGCCGGTCAGCCGCATCACGCGATGAGCCTAACGAGTACCCCAAGAGCAGCACGCTCACAGGACGCACCCGCCGTCGGCTTGCGCGATAGCGAGTGGTGAGTCCGGCGCCGCACAGTTGGGCCTCACTCAACCCGCATGTCCGCTCAAGGGCGGGGAGCGCCGTCGCGGAGGTAGACCGCGAACCCGTGGTGGCGTTGCTTCACCAGGTGGAAGTGCTCGCGCGCGTAATGCGTGAGCGTCGCGTTCCAGTCGGTGTTCTTGTTGATGACCATTGCGACCGAAAGCTTGACCGCGGCGAACCACCTGGCCTGCAACGCGGCACTGTGGGTGTCCGAGGAGCTCTCGTCGATCCCGTGATCGAGCACCCGCTCCTGCCCCAGCCAATCGACGACCGTCGGACATCCGTGGACGTCGGCGGTGAAGCGGTCGGCGAGAATGCCGACTGCAGGATCGGTGTAGAGAATGCAGCCCTTGGCGGGAAGGCGATCGCCAACAACGGCTACGACCTGCGTGGCCGCAGGCGCGGAGGCGATCGTTTCCAGGCGAAGCTTGACCATCGCGCCCAACAGCACGAGCGGGATCGCTGTGACGAGGACAACCCCGGCGAGCCTCAGGCGCGCCATGCTCCTGCCCCCTTTGGCCCCCGTCGCAGCGCCGGCGGGCGCCAAGCCCGCGACTCGCGCCCGCAGGCGGACGACCACGGCCCCGTAGAGCAAGGCGATGAAGGGCGCCTCGAACCCGCCGTAGTGGTAGTAGTAGTCGGGGGCCACGAACAGACCGGCACCGGTCAGCACGGTGGCCAGCAGCGCGCACCACTCCAGCCCGTCCAGCCTTTGCCGGGCGGGGATCGCGAAGGCGAGCAGGCACAGCACCACGAACGCCGCGAGCACCGCGACGAGCAACACGACCCCGGAAGTGGGGGACCCCAGGACAGCCGAGTAGAGGCCGGGAAGGCCGGTGAGGTCGGCCAGACGCTCCCAGTCCGTGTAGCCGCTGCCCGCGCTGCGCACCGCCTGGGTCACAAAGACGTCGTGAATGAATGCGCTCGGCGCGCCGACGAAGAAGGGCAGCGAACAGGCCACGAACCCGGCCGCACCGCCGGCAACCCACGTCAGGCACACCCTGGGACCCAGCCGCCAGGCCGCCAGCAGTAGCGCGATGAACGGAAAGAGCGCCCAGACCTTGGTGGCGCCGGCGGCGCCGAAGAGCAGGCCGCCGATCATGACCCGACGGCGCGACGCGCTGATCCGGCCTCCCTCCAGCACGCACAGCATCCCGGCGAGGCAGAGGAAGACCAGAAGCGGTTCGATCAGCACGGTCTGGGCCGATCGGACCGCGCCCGGGAAGACGGCCATGGCTCCCATTGACACCACCACCTGCAGCGTCGGGCGTCGCCGCAGCAAAAGCCCCACCATCGCCACATTGGCCGCGGCCACCAGGTCCACGAAGATCCGGGCCGCTTCGAAGGCGGTCGCCGTGCCGTCGAGGAGCGACAGCGCGGCGGCCGGCAGCAACCACACCGTTAGCATCGGCGGCTGAACGAACGCGCTCTCGTGGTAGGGAAGGATCCCGTGGAGCAGCTGCAGCGTCGCTCCGAAGTACGCCCCGTCGTCGTACTCGTCCAGGCCGCTGAGGTGGCCGTGCAGGAGCGACTGGGCGAGCAGTATCCCGAGCGCCAGCGCGGTCATCGTGACGATCGCGGCCCCGTTCCGCCGGGCCTGGCGCGGGCCTGCGGACGCGTAGGCGTTCTGGTCGGGCGCGGGCGTGGGCTCGGTGGACATGGGTCGGCTACGCGTGGTTGTTGGGACGCTCTAGCACGATGGATCCGGCCCTTCAGGTGCAGGTTTTCGGGCCGCGACGACACCGTACCTGCTGGGCCGGGGCTGGCCCGCTACGGCAGTCCGCCGAACAGCGAGGCCGTCGAGGCCGTCGACGTTGCGGCCGCGGAGCTGGTGGGGGCTGTAAGTTGGGGGTAGATGAGCGAGACCTCCAGCGCTCCCGCGGTCGCGGTCGCGGTCGACGTTGTGCGAGTCGGCGCGGCTGCGAGCGACGTGAACGCCCCGGTGCGGGCCGATCGTGCGCGGCCACAGCTTCGGCACATGCTCTCTTCCTCGCACGGCCTCGGCCAGATGGCTCGCTTCGCTGTGGTCGGCTCGGTCGGCTACGTCGTGAATCTGGTCGTCTACACGATCGTGCTGAACGCCGCGAAGGCCCCGTATCTGCTCGCGGCGGTGCTCGCGTTCCTGGTCGCGTTCGGCGTGAACTTCGTCGCCAACCGTCACTGGACCTTCGCGGCGACCAAGGCACGCGCGACTCCGCAGGCCGCGCGGTTCCTGATCGTGAGCTTGGCCGCGCTCGGCCTCAACCTTGTGCTGCTGAAGCTGTTCGCCGGGGCGCTGGACTCCAAGACCCTCGCCCAAGCCCTCGCCGTCGCGATCGCGGCTCCGTTCAGTTTCATCGCGAATCGTTTCTGGACGTTCGCGGACCGTTAGAGCGGCGCGGCCCTCGGCGCGCTTGCGGTCAGGCGCGCTTGCGGTCAGGCTCGCCTGCGGTGTAGCAACAGCTTCCACGGCGTCAGCGCGGACTCGATCTGCACGCGGAGACTCATCTTCGACGCTCCGCTGACCCGCTCCACGTACCCGATCGGCACTTCGACGATCTCCAGACCGCACTGGACGGTGCGATACGTCAGCTCGACGTGGAACGAATAGCCGTTGCTGTCGATCGAGCGCAGGTCGATCGCGGACAGCGTCGTCGCCCGATAAGCCCTGAAGCCGGCGGTGGCGTCCTTCACGTGCAGCCGCAGGATCGCGTTCACGTAGAGATTTGCCGACACCGACAGGGCCTTGCGATACCACGGCCAGTCCCCGGCCGTCGATCCGCCCGCGACGTAGCGCGAGCCAATCACGACGGCGGCGTCGCTCGATCCCAGAACGTCGAGCATGACGGGGACCACGGCGACCGGATGCGATAGGTCGGCGTCCATCTGGATCACGATGTCCGCGCCCTCGTTCACCGCACGGGTCATCCCGGCGACGTAGGCGCGTCCAAGTCCGCGCTTCTCGGTGCGATGCAGCACGCCGACCGTGCCCGGCGAGCTGGCGGCGAGCCTGTCAGCGAGGGCACCGGTGCCGTCGGGCGAGTTGTCGTCCACCACCAGCACGTGGAGGTTCGGCAGCTCCAGGCCGGCGAGTCGCTCGACGAGAACGGGCAGGTTTTGGCGCTCGTTGAACGTCGGAACGACTACGACGACCTTGGGTGATGCTTCCGCCATGCCCCCAATCCTGCACGATTCCGAAGCGGCGTGGGGACCGCATCGATCCGGCAGCGCCGCGCCCCGACAGCCGCCGTCAGCTTCCGGTCGGGCCGAACCGCTCCGCGCGGATCGCCTGCGGCCGATGGCCGAGCTCGACCAGCAGGTTGGCGGCGCGTTCCACAAACGGCGTCGGGCCGCAGACGAAGATGGCGGGTTTCGCCGACGGCTTCGGCCCGACGGCGGAGAGCATCTCGGCGTCGATGCGGCGAGCGAAGCCGCCCCAGCCGGCCGGCTGCTCGCGCGTCAGGGTAAACCGTACGTCCACACCATCGCGGCGCACCTGCCGCGAGAGCTCCTCGTGGTAGAGGACATCCTCCCAACTGCGGGCGGAGACGAGCAGGCGCATGTCGATCTCCGAGCGCCGCGCCGCGTGGTGGCGCGCCATCGCCATCAACGGCACCAGGCCCGAGCCGCCGCCGACCAGCAGCAGCGGCCCGCCGCTCTCGACGCGCCAGCTGAACGGGCCGCCGATCGGCCCGCGCACCTCGAAAGTGTCGCCAACGCGCAGCTCGCCGACCAGATAGGGCGATACCTCGCCGTCGTCGATCCGCTCGACGGTGAGCGCGAACCGGGAGTCCTCGGGCGCTGAGGCGATCGAGTAGGAGCGCTGTGCCTGGTAGCCGTCCTGCGCGGTCAGGCGCACGTCGACGTGTTGGCCGGCGATGTGACCGGGCCAATCCTCAACATCCAGCACGATAGTGCTGGCATGAGAGGTCTCCACCACGATCTCGCGCACGGTTGCGGTGTGCCAGACGATCGGCGCACGCGTGACGGTCAGTCGTTCCAGTAGCGCTGCTCCTGCCAGGGGTCGCCCCGGTTGTGGTAGCCCGCGGCCTCCCAGAAGCCGGGCTCGTCATCGACCGTCAGCCTGAGTCCGCGCACCCACTTGGCGCTCTTCCAGAAGTAGAGGTGCGGGACCAGCAGTCGCGCGGGCCCGCCGTGCTCCGGCTCGAGCGGCGTTCCGTCGAAGCTGTGCACGACCCACGCCTTTCCGCCGGTCAGGTCGGCGAGCGGGAGGTTGGTCGTGTAGCCGCCGTCGCTCCAGGCGGTGACGTACGCCGCCGACGTTTCGACGCCCTCGAGCAGGGTGTCGATCGAGACGCCGGTCCAGCTCGTGGCGAGCTTCGACCACTTCGTGACACAGTGAATGTCCACGGTGAAGGTTTCGGACTCGAGCGCCATGAACTGCTCCCAGCGCCAGGAGGCCGCGGCATCGATCGCGCCGTCGACCGTGAAGCTCCAGTCGGCCGTCGGCGTCCGCGGCGTCGGGCCGGCCGAGAGCACGGGAAAGTCGTCGACTGCATACTGTCCCGGCGGTATTCGCGCGGGGTCGATGTCGCGGCGCGGGCGGCCGCGGAAGCCACGTGATAAGGGCGTCATCGGCTGCTCCGATCCAGAGCGATGGACGCTACACCACGGGCGGCCCCGGCCCGCATGAGGCCGGGCTGCGATGATCAGCGGGCGTGATGATGGGTTGGACGCCTCTCAATACTCCCGGGGCACGTCCGCCGGCGCCAGCCTCACCCGCGCCATACCGAGATGACTTCTAACGAGGCAGCCGAGCATCGAGCCACGATGCCGACCGGCAGCGAGCGTTTTCTGGACACGCGCTCGCTGAGCGCCGATCACCGTCGCCTCGCGCAACTGCTCCAGCCAGGGATGTCGGTACTCGATGTCGGCTGCGGCTCGGGCGCGATCACGCGCGGCATCGCCGAAGCGGTTGGTGCGGACGGTCGTGTGGTCGGCATCGACATCAGCGAGGAGCTGCTCGCGCTGGCGCTGACGACCCACGGCGGCCCGCAGAACCTTGCGTTCGAGATCGCCGACGTGACCAGGCATCAGTACCGCGACGAGTTCGACGTCGTCACGGCAGCGCGCTTGCTGCAGTGGCTCGCAGACCCGCTCGCGGCGCTTGCAAGCATGGTCGCCGCGGCGAAGCCCGACGGGCAGATCATCGTGCTCGACTACAGTCACACCCGGGCCCGCTGGATGCCGGAGCCGCCGGAGCAGTTCCGCCGCTTCTACGACGCCTTTCTGGCCTGGCGCGCCGACGCCGGCATGGATAATGAGATCGCCGACCATCTCGCGGCGATGATGACCGGGCTCGGCCTCGTCGAGGTGAACGCCACCCTGGAGGTTGAGCAGGCGGTGCGCGGCGACGCCGACTTCGAAACGCGGATGGCGTTGTGGCCGGGCGTCATCGCGACCAGAGGACACCAGCTCGTCGCCGACGGCATGATCGACGAGGCCGAGCGCGCGGCGGCGGGCGACGCTTTCGCCGAGTGGGTACGAACGCTGGCGCGCAGCCAGTCACTGCACCTCGTCGCGGTCAGCGGCCGCAAGCCCGTGTCGCCGTGACCGCTCACGTACGACGCTCGAGGTGCCCGACCTCCACCACGGCTTCGGTGAGCCGGTGGCGCTTGCTGGTGCCGGGGTTCTCGGCCGAGCCAAACGCGTAACGGCTCCGCAGGCGCGCCGGTGCCGCTCGCGGTTGCGACACGCAACCGCGCCTGGGCCGCGCGCAGCCCGCGGCCTGCTACGCCTCGGGCTGCTCGGGCGCCCCGGGCTGCTCGGGCTGCCGCGGCTGCTCAGGGCTCTCGCGCAGGCGCGCCAGGAACGCCTGTGCGAGCACGGCCTCGCGGCTGCGAGACTGGGCGGCCGCATCGTGCGCCTGGCGGACCGCGTCGTCGAGTACGCGGCGCAGCTCATTGGGATCGATCGTCTCGAGCAGCGACGCCCCCGTGATTCGCAGCACACCGCCTCGGATCTCGTGACCCACCGCCGCCAGCGGCTCAGCTCGCCAGACCTCCGATTCGTCAAGCAGCGCGACCGCCCGGCGCTCGAGCCGTAGCGGAACCTCAAGCTCGCCGTCGGGCTCCCAGACGACGCGGGCCTCGTCCCATCGCAGCGACGGCTGCCAGGTCTCGTCCCAGGCGCTCTCGCCGGCCGGTCCGCATGCTGCCCGGCCGCTGGGGCCGGACAGCATGCGGATCACCTCGTTGCGGATCTTCTCGGAGTCGGCGTCGAAGTCGAGCAGGATGCGCGCCGCCACACCCTCGTTCTCACGCACCAGCCCGAGCAGGATGTGCTCGGTGCCGATGTAGTTGTGCCCGAGCGACAGTGCCTCGCGCAGCGCCAGCTCGAGGACCTTCTTGGCGCGCGGCGTGAACGGGATCTGGCCCTGCGGCGACTCCTCGCCGGAGCCCACGATGCGCACGACGGCGGCGCGCACCTCTTCCACCGACACCTCAAGGCCGTCGAGCACGCGGGCGGCCACGCCTTTCTCCTCGCGGAGGAGCCCGAGCAGGATGTGCTCGGTGCCGATGTAGTTGTGCTTGAGCGTCCGCGCCTCTTCCTGCGCGAGAACGACCACTTGCCTGGCTCGCTCTGTAAATCGCTCGAACA
>PMKB01000354.1 GCA_003157595.1 Solirubrobacterales bacterium | reverse complement strand
TTCAAGCCGAACACCGACGACATGCGCGGCGCCTCGTCGCTGGTACTCGCGGCGCGGCTCGAGGCCGAGGGTGCCGTGGTGCGGGCGTTCGACCCGGTCGCGACCGGGGAGGCACGCAAGATCATGCCCGAGCTGGACTGCGCGGACAGCGTCGAGGATGTGATCGCCGGCGCCGACGCGATCGTGCTGGTCACCGAGTGGCCGGAGTTCCTCGCGCTGGACTGGGCGGTCGTGGCCGCCGCGATGAGCGGCACGGTCGTGATCGACGGTCGCAACGCGCTGGACGCGGCAGCGGTCCGCTCCGCCGGACTCCAGTACGAGGGAATCGGGATCGGATGAGCAATGAGGGCCCATGCCGGCGGGGCGTCGCACGCCCGGGTGCGGCCGTGTTCGCGTCGCGGATCCGGCGTCCTCGTGCGCGCCTTGGCTGCCAGCCAAGGCTTCGCGCGATGACCTTGACCCGCCCGGTCCACGACCACCCCGGACCCACGACCCCTACCGGCAGAGGCCCTGAATGCAGGCGGTGATCCTCGCCGGCGGCAGCGGCACGCGGCTTCGGCCGCTCACCTCGCACGTCGCCAAGCCGGTCGTCACGCTCGTCGGCCGGCCGTTCATCGTCTACATGCTCGACTGGCTGCGCCGCCATGGCTTCACCGACGTGATCCTGTGCTGCGGCTTTCAGGCCGAGGGCGTGCAGGCGGTGCTTGGCGACGGCTCGAACCACGGGATTCGACTGCGCTACGTCGCGGAGTCCGAGCCGCTCGGGACCGGGGGGCCGCTGCTGCTCGCGCGCGAACTGCTCGACGAGCGCTTCGTCGTCTGCAACGGCGACATCCTGACCGACATCGACCTGGGCGCGCAGCTGTCCGCGCACGAGCGCACCGGCGCCGTCGCCACGCTCGCGCTGGTCGCCGTCGAGGATGCGAGCGCCTATGGCATGGTGCGCTGCGCGCCAGACGGTGCGGTGCTCGAGTTCGTCGAGAAGCCGAGCGCGCCGGACTCCGGCGCGGCGCTGATCAGCGCCGGCGCCTATGTGCTCGAGCGCAGCGTGCTCGAGCTGATCGCGCCGGGACGGCAGGTCTCGATCGAGCGCGAGGTCTGGCCGGCGTTGATCGGCGCCGGGCTCTACGGCCATCGAGCTGACGGCTACTGGCTCGACATCGGCACGCCCGAGCGCTACCTGCAGGGCAGCTTCGACATCATCGCCGGGGCCGTGACATCCGACGGCCGCCCGGCCGGCGACTCGGGTGCGATCGGCGCGCGCTGCCAGATCGCCGACGACGCGACGATCGGCGATCTGGTCGTGCTGGGCGACGGTGTCCAGGTTGGCTCCGGGGCGTCGATCGAGCGTTCGGTCGTGCTCCGCGACGCTCAGATCGGCGCCGGCTCCGTGCTGCGCGACACCATCGTCGGTGAGCGTGCGAAGATCGGGCGCAATGTCGAGTTGCAGGAGGGTGTCGTGGTCGGGGAGGACGCGCAGATCGCCGCGGATCGCGTGATCTCCGCCGGCACCAGGGTGGCCGCAGGGGAGCGCCTGTGAGCGCGCTCGACCGCGCGAGCATCGACGCGCTCGACTCCGGCCACATGCTCACCGACATCCTCGGGATGCCGGAGCAGCTGGGCGATGCGCTCTGGCGCGTGGAGTCCGCGGCGATCGAGCCGATCGAGACCCCGGGCGGTCTGATCGTGGCCGGCATGGGCGGCTCGGCGATGGGCGGCGCTCTGGCTCGTGCCGCGCTCGCCGACCAGGCCTCGCGCCCGATCCTCCCGGCGACCGGCTATGGCCTGCCGTCCTGGATCGCACCCGACACGACGGTGCTTTGCGCGAGCTACTCCGGCAACACCGAGGAGACCCTCGCGTGCTACGAGTCGGCCGGAGCGCTCGGCGCGCGGCGGATCGTCGTGACCTCCGGCGGGACGCTGGCCGAACAGGCACGCGCCGACTCGGTGCCGGTGATTCCCATCCCCGGGGGCTTCGAGCCGCGCGCCGCGATCGCCTATCTGCTCGTCAGCGCGCTCGAGGTCGCCGCGCTGTGCGGCGCCGGACCGCGCCTGGCGGCGGAGATCGACGTGACGGCGTCGCATCTGGAGGCGCTGGTCGCCCAGTGGGGACCCGATGGCGGCGATGACGTGGAGCCGAAGCTGCTCGCGCGCCGGCTGCACGGCAGCGTGCCGGTGATCGCGGGCGCCGGCCTGACCACCCCGATTGCCTACCGCTGGAAGACGCAGATCAACGAGAACGCAAGCATGCCCGCGTTTTCGGGCGAGATCCCCGAGCTCGACCACAATGAGATCGCCGGCTGGATGGGCGCCGATTCGCTGGGACCGTTCAGCGCCATCTTCCTCGACGACTGCGACAGCCACCCGCGCCTGCGCAGGCGGATCGAGCTGACCGAGAGCTTCGTCGCGCCGCACGCCCATTGCACCGGCATCGTCGGCTCGCGCGGCGAGAGCGCGCTCGAGCGGGTCTGCTCGCTCGTGCTGTTCGGCGATCTGCTGTCCTGCTACATGGCGGCGCTGAACGGGGTCGACCCGACGGCGGCTCCCCCGCTGGAGGAGCTCAAGCAGCAGCTCGCCGTGCCCGACTGACCCCTGGACCCCTACGTAGGGCTGCGTGTAACGTGTCGCTCTCACTGCAACCGCGCATGAGCCGACATCTCGCCATCGTGCCCGCCCTCAACGAGGCCGGGAGCATCGCGCAGACCGTGACCGAGATCCGGCAGTACGCCGAGGGGTTCGACGTGCTCGTCGTCGATGACGGCTCCCTCGACGACACGGCGGCAATCGCCGCGGCGGCGGGTGCGCGCGTGATCTCGATGCCGTTCACCGTCGGCATCGGCGGCGCGGTGCAGTGCGGCTACCTCTACGCCCGCGACAACGGCTACATGGTCGCGGTGCAGGTCGACGGCGACGGACAGCACGATCCGCGTGACATCGGGCGCCTGCTGGCCGCGCTGCACGAGGATCCCCCCGTGGAGATGGCCACCGGCTCGCGCTTCCTCGGCGATCAGGACGGCTACCGCCCGTCGCGGGCGCGTCGGGCCGGGATTGCAGTGTTTGCCGCCCTGGTCTCGCTGATCACCGGTCAGCGCGTGACCGACGCCACGTCGGGGTTTCGCATGAGCGCCCGCCGTGGGATCGAGCTGTTCGCGCGCGACTACCCGCACGACTACCCCGAGGTCGAGGCGATCCTGCTCCTGCACGCCCATAGGCTGCGCGTTCGGGAGGTGGCCGTGACGATGCGCGCTCGCACCAGCGGACGCTCGACGATCGCCCGCGGCGTCCAGCCCTACTACATGGCGAAGGTCCTGTTCGCAGTGTTCGTCGGACTGCTGCGGGCGCGCCCGGCGCTCGAGCGCGACCGGCCGTGACGGTGCTCGAGCTGGCGCTCGCCAAGGCGCCCCCGACCTACCAGCGCGTCGCGGTGATCGCGATCGCCGTGCTCGTGCTCGTGCTCGTCGTCGAGCTGGTGCGCCGCCGGCGCCTGATGGAGCGCTACGCGCTGGTGTGGCTGCTTGCCGCCGCGGGGCTGTTCGTGCTCGGCGTCTGGCAGGGCCTGCTGACGACGCTCGCCACCGACGTCGGCATCCGCTCGGCTCCCAACGCCCTGTTCGCCCTCGGCTTCGCCTTCGTCGTGGCGCTGCTGCTCAGCCTCACACTCGTGATCTCCCGTCTGAGCGACCAGAACAAGGCGCTCGCGCAGCGCCTGGCCCTGCTGGCGGACCGTCTGGCCGAGCTCGAGCGGGAGCGCTCCGAGCGGTGAGCGACGCCGTCGCGGTCGTCGTCGTGACCCACAACTCGGCCGCGGCGCTGGAGGCGCTCACCGCGTCGCTGATACCGCAGCTGCGAGCAGACGATGAGCTCGTGATCGTCGACAACGCCTCGACCGACGACACGGTCATGCTGGCGCGGGGGCTGGGGGAGCGCGCGCGGGTGATCGAGGCGGGCGCGAACCCCGGCTTCGCCGCCGGCTGCCGCCTTGGCGTGGAGGCGACCTGCGCGCCGCTGCTCTTCCTGGTCAACCCCGACACGGTGCTGAGCGCCGGCGCGCTCGAGCGGCTGCGCGCGGTTGCCGGCTCCCACCCCGACTGGGCGGCGTGGCAGCCCGCCGTGATGCTCCCGGACGGGCGCATCAACACCGCCGGCGGCGTGGTCCACTACCTGGGGGTGGGCTGGGCGGGACAGTGCGGACGCGACGCGAGCGCACTCCCGTCGGTTCCCTACGAAGCGGCGTTTGCGTCCGGTGCTGCGCTGGTCGTGCGGCGCGAGGACTGGCGGGCGCTGGACGGCCTGCGCGACGACTACTTCCTCTACGGCGAGGATCTCGACCTTGGCCTGCGTCTGTGGCTCGCGGGGCGCCGCGTGGGCGTCGAGCCGCGCGCCCGCGTGATCCACGACTACGCGTTCGACAAGGGCGCTCAGAAGTGGTACCTGCTCGAGCGAAACCGCTGGCGCACGCTGCTCGCCACCTATCCGCTCGCCCTGCTGGCGCTGCTCGCGCCGGCGCTGGCGGCGGCCGAGCTTGCGATCCTGGCGCTCGCGGCGCGCGACGGCTGGCTGGGCGCGAAGCTGCGGGCGCAGCTCGCGACCGTGACCGGTCTGCCGCGCACGCTTGCGCGACGGCGGGCGGTCCAGGGCACGCGCCGGATCGGCGCGGCGGCGTTCGCCGCACACCTGAGCGGCGAGCTGGACAACCCCAACGTGACGCTGCCGCGGCCGCTCGCGATCGTCTCCAGCGTGAGCTGGCGGCTGATGCGGCTGCTGCTGCGTTAAGAACCCTCAGCTAGGATCGCGCACCGGTGGCCCGCGCGTGTCGATGATCCTGTCATGGGTCCTGTTCCCGCTGGTGCTCGCGGCGG
>PMKB01000136.1:4683-9795 GCA_003157595.1 Solirubrobacterales bacterium | reverse complement strand
CGCAGCATGACCTCGCCCAGCGCAACGAGGTCGTACTGGCAGCTCTCGGCGCTGCGGATCGTCAGCGCGCTCACGGCCTTGCCTCCGCGGCGATGCGGACAGCCTCCTCGGCAAGGCGCGACACGCTCGCGAAGTCCTGGTCGCGTAGGAGCGCGGGCGCCACCATCCAACTCCCGCCCACGGCGGCCACCGAGGGCAGTCGCAGATAAGCGCCGGCGTTGACGGCGTTCACGCCGCCGGTGGGGATGAAGCGAACCTGCGGGAACGGCCCCTGAAGTGCGCGGATCATCTCCAGGCCGCCGCTCGCCTCCGCCGGGAAGAACTTGAGCAGCTCGCAGTCGCGGTCGAGCGCTGAGATCACGTCCGTCGCGGTCGAGATGCCCGGAACCACCGGCATGCCGAGCTCGCGGCAGCGGTCCACGACGCGCGCGCTGAACCCAGGAAGCACGACGAATCGCGCGCCGGCGTCGCGTGCCAGATCGACCTGGTCCGGTCGCGTGACCGTGCCAGCACCTACGAGGAGATCCCCGTCTGCGGCGAGCAGGCGCAGTGCCGCGAGCGACGCCGGCGTGCGGAACGTCACCTCTGCGATCGGGAGACCTCCACGCTTGAGCGCAGCGGCGAGCCCGCGGACCAGGTCCGCATCCTCGGCCACGATCACCGGCACCACGCCGNNCGCGCCATCCAGCCGCCGTCCACCGTGATGATCGTTCCGCAGACGTAATCCGAAGCCGGCGACGCGAGGAAGAGCGCCGCGCCCGCGATGTCGGCGGGAACCCCCCATCGGCCAGCAGGGATCCGATCGAGGATCGCGCTGCTCCTCGCCGGGTCCGCCCGCAGCGCCGCCGTGTTGTCGGTTGCGATGTACCCGGGGGCGATCGCATTGACATTGACACCGTGTGGGGCCCACTCGTTCGCGAGCGCCTTCACGAGGCCGGCGATCCCCGATTTCGAGGCGGTGTAGCTCGGCACCAGGATCCCTCCCTGAAAGCTCAGCAGCGACGCCGTGAAGATGACCTTGCCAGACCCGCGTTCGACCAGCCCGCGGCCGATCGCACGCGTGAGCAGGAACGGCGCCGTGAGGTTTACCTCGAGGACGCGGGCCCATGTGTCGGTGTCGTGGTCGACCGCGGGGGAGCGGGCGATCATGCCAGCGTTGTTCACAAGGATGTCGATCGGCGGAGCGTCTTGCGTGACGGCGCGCGCGAGGTCCTCGACCGCNNGTCCGCAAGGAGATCCACGCCGATGATGTCGGCGCCGGCGCTGGCAAGCGCCTGCGCGATTCCCAGACCGATGCCGCGCGTGCACCCGGTCACCAGCGCGAGCTTCCCACTCAGGTCGAACATCGTCGCCGGGTCGAACGTGTCTCGCAGTTGCCCTTCCATTTCAGCTCCCGTCGTGGCAGTTGATCAGCACCTTCATCGCGCGGCCGGTTTCGAGCTCCGCGAACGCTGCAGCAGCCCTGTCGAGCGGCTCGACCCGCGTGATCAGCGCGGCCGCCGGCACCGCTCCGAGTTCGAGCAGGCGGACCGCCTCCGTGAAGTCGGCACGCTCGTAGACACGTGCGCCGATCAGCGTGAGCTCGCGCCAGAAGACGCGGAATAGGTCTACGGGCGGCGGGGTCGCGTGAATCGCTACACATACCAGGCGTCCCCGCACCGCGAGCGACTGGATTGCCGTCTGGACCCCGGCCGCCGCACCCGAGACCTCGAACGCGACGTCGACGCCTGCGCCGTCGCTCCAGCCGGCAATGAACGCGGGCATGTCGACGGCTGCGGGATCAACGACCTGCAGTCCGACCTTATCCGCCAGCTCGCGCCGACTCTCACTCAACTCGGCCACGACGACGTCAGCGCCGCGCTGCCGTGCCACGGCGGCGACCAGCAGGCCGATCGGGCCGCCACCAACAACGAGCGCACGCTCACCTTCTTGCAGGTTTGCGCGGCGCACGTCGTGAACGGCGACTGCAGTTGGCTCGGCGAGCGCGGCATGCTCGAGCGAGAGCGAGGCGGGCAGCCGCACGAGGACCTCCTGCGGCACGTTCCAGCTCGCCTGCATCGAGCCCGGCGAGTCGATGCCAATGAAGTCGAGGTTGTGGCAGATGTGCGAGCACCCGGCCCGGCATGCGGGGCAGTCACCGCACCACCGCAGCGGCATCACCGTCACGCGGTCTCCGACCGACCATTCGGTCACACCATCCCCGAGCGCCGAGATCGTGCCGGACATCTCGTGGCCGAGCACGGCGGGCAGCGTGACACGCGCGTCCATGGCACCGTGGAGGATGTGCAGGTCGGTGCCGCAGATCCCGGTGTATGCGACGTCGATCGTAACCTCGCCTTCGCCGGGATCGCGCGGCTCGAGATCGAACAATTCCAGCCTTCGCTCACCGACGTAGCACGCTGATCGCATGTTGCTCCCTTCACTCTTCATGACTGTTAACCGGTTCGAGCGCTCCGTCACCCAACGGGCACCGGAGCATCCGGACGCAGGAGGCCTTGCTCCCGCAGCTCACCCCAAACACTGGCGGGCACGCCCGATCGGTAGAGCTCGACGTTGCGCTCGATCTGCTCCGGCGAGCGCGCGCCGACGCAAACGCTGACAACGGCAGGGTGCGCCAGAGGAAACGCCAAGGCGGCTGCAGGCAGCGAGGTGCCGTGACGCTCGCAGATCTCCGCCATGTGCCTCGCGCGCAGCACGAGCGCCTCTGGGGCATCGTCGTAGTTGTACATGGCGTTGTCCGGCGGCGTGCGGCGTGCGAGCAGCCCGCTGTTGAACACGCCAGCGGCGACGATCCCGATGCCTCGTTGTTGGCAGATGGGCAGCAGGTCCTCGAGCGCCGATTGCTCGAGCAGGGTATAGCGGCCCGCGAGCATGAGCACGTCCATATCGGTGTGGCGCGCGAAGTCAGCCAGCATCGCGGTCTGGTTCATGCCCGCACCGATTGCGGAGACGACCCCCTGCCCGCGCAGCTCCTCGAGCGCCGGGTACGCGGTGTCGAGGACCTCGCGGCGATGCTCATCAGGGTCGTGGAGATACACGATGTCGACGGCGTCCAAGCCGAGCCGCCGAAGGCTCTCCTCGAGCGACCGCAGTATGCCGTCGCGACTGAAGTCCCAGACGCGCCGATGGGTTGCCGGCACATCGAAGCCTCCATCGTCGCGTCCCCCCGCGGCCGTCATGGGCTCCAATAAGCGCCCGACCTTCGTCGACAGGACGTATTCGCTGCGGGGACGCCCGGCGAGGGCCGAGCCGAGGCGACGTTCTGAGAGCCCGAGCCCGTAGTGGGGCGCGGTGTCGAAGTAGCGGATGTCTTGCGCCCACGCAGTCTCGATCGTCGCGTGAGCCTGTTCATCGGTGATCGCCCGGTAGAGGTTGCCGAGCTGCGCGCAGCCCAGCGAAAGCTCAGACAATCGGAGCGGACGGCCCGCGACGGGCCTGGTGGCGATAGGCACAACGCCTTCCGCGGCTACTGCTGGGGGGTCCGAAGCGGAGCGGCTCATCCGGCGTAGACCAGGTGCAGGCGCTCCGTGGCGGCGCCGAGATGGTCGGGTGCGGGCACGACGTATTGCGCCATCTCCTCCTGCCAGCGCTGGTCGACCGGGTGTTGGGCGAGGGCTGCGCTAGCCCGCCCCCAGTCCTCGCACTCGACTGCGTGGAACAGCTCGAGCCCGGAGCGAAAGATCAGCCAGCGCGTGATGCCGACCTCGCGTTGCGCGGCCAGAAGCTCCGGCCATATCTCCGCGTGAGCCTTCTCATATGCCTCCTCCATGCCCGGCTTCAGGCGGGTACGCAGCCCGACGAACTCCGTCATTGCTCCGCCTCCTCTTCGCAGCCGCTTCTTAGCGCGGCGGATTCGATTGCGGCGAAAGATCGGGTCGATCAACCTCGAGAGTACGCCGCTTCACGAAACACTATATTCATAATCATCAGACGAATGTCGACGGAGACGTCGGGTCATCACCGCAGAAGACACGGCGACCGCTACCGGCGAGCCACGCCACCATGATCTTGCCCAATCCGACCGTGTCGGACGCAGACGCGTGCCCCGGTCGCTCTCGCCATCGCGCGGCGGAAGGCCTGCTGCTGCGAGCAATGCCCCCGCGGGGTCGGCGCGGTGCGACTACGTCCAGCATCTCGGGATGTTCGACGGCATCGCCGTGAGCACGATGCTCGGGGATCACGTCGTGGAATGGGCCGACCACCCCCACGAGCACTTCCGCGATCCGGCCGCTGTCGTGGCTGGACGCCAGCTGACGCCCACGACGCCCGGGCACGGGGTCGAGATACTGGAGGCGTCGTTTGATCGGTTCGAGTTGCTGGCGTGTTCAGCCTGCAGCCAGCCTGACTCGACCGCCGAGCAGATCGGGGGCGGCGGCGGTCATCGTGAAGGTCGACAGCCAGATCCATCTCTGGGATGAGCGCCACACGCCGCAGCTGTGGATGAGCGCCGACGATACCGCGATCGCCCGCCCGTTCGGGCCTTCGGACATCATGCCGCTGCTGGAGCTAAACGGTGTCGACGCCGTGACCTTGTACACGCTGTGGGGCTGTGGCCGGCGCCGGTCGGCACCCAAGATTCGGGCGGGCTCAGCTTCCCGTGATCCGCGCTCCGGATTCGGAGTCGAAGAGGAGCATCGAATTCGCCTTGACGTGCAGTTCGATCTTGGCACCGCTGGTGGGGGCACTATGCGGGTCGACTCGCACGATCAGGTCGGGCGTCGCCGTGAGCGCCGCCCCGCCGGCATGCTCGGCCAGCTGGGCGTAGACGTAGGCTTCGGCGCCGAGTTCCTCGACGAGGTTGACGACGACGGGGATTCCCGCGCCGTCGCCGGCGATCTCGAGCGCCTCCGGCCGCAAGCCGATCGTGACCGTGCCGGTCCCGGCCGCCTGCTGGAGATCGCGCGGCACCGGGAAGACGATGGAGCCGATCAAGACGCCGTCGGCGGTGATTGTGCCCTCGAGCAGGTTCATCGCCGGTGAGCCGATGAACCCAGCGACGAACGCGTTGACCGGCGAGTCGTAGAGCTTCCGCGGCACGTCCACCTGCTGCAGCACGCCGTCCTTCATCACCGCGACGCGGTCGCCCATCGTCATCGCCTCGACCTGATCGTG
>PMKB01000136.1:0-4640 GCA_003157595.1 Solirubrobacterales bacterium | reverse complement strand
CTGGCCGCCCGAGAGCTGGCCCGGTTTGCGCTGCAGGTAGTCTTGAAGGTCGAGGATCTCCGCCGCCTCCTGCACGCGCGCCTTGATCTCCGACTTCTTCATCTTCGCGATCTTCAACGCGAAGCCCATGTTCTGGGCCACGTTCATGTGCGGGTACAGCGCGTAGTTCTGGAACACCATCGCGATGTCGCGGCTGCGCGGCGGAAGATTCGAGACGTTGCGCTCATCGATCAGGATCTCGCCCTCATCGACGTTCTCCAGACCGGCAAGCATCCGCAGGCTCGTCGTCTTGCCGCAACCCGACGGCCCGACCAGCACGACAAACTCGCCGTCGCCGATCTCCAAGTTCAGCCGGTCGACCGCTTTCTGCTGCGCCTTCGGATAGAGCCGGGAGGCGTCCTTGTACGTCACAGTGGCCATACGGGTCCTTTCGAGCTATCTGATGCAGCGGCCATGTTATGCACGCTGCATGCCAGCAACCGTTTGTGTGTCTCGGCCGGCGGCGGCGGTCGGATCCGCTGACCGGCGAAAGTGCGCGACCGTCTCGGCCACGCCCTGGCCGAGCGGCGTCACGCCTACCGTGCCCACGACCGAGCTGAACTCGCTCGAATCGAGCGTCTCTGGGAAGGGCAGCGGCGGCCCTTCGAATCGTATTCTGCCTGCGGATTCAGGCACGACGCGCTCGATCTCGGCAATCAGCTCCTCGACCGCCACCGTGG
The DNA here is from genome assembly GCA_003157595.1 of Solirubrobacterales bacterium. Taxonomy (GTDB): domain Bacteria; phylum Actinomycetota; class Thermoleophilia; order Solirubrobacterales; family Solirubrobacteraceae; genus Palsa-513. The sequence continues at coordinate 3,921 of PMKB01000136.1, read as the reverse complement.
TCCCCGGGATGTTGACTACCACCGCGCCGGTGAACGGCGCTCTGGCGGCGGCTATGAATGCGGCTGCCGCATCGGGTGCGAACTGCAGCGCGCAGCTGCCACCAAACGGGATCGTGTAGTCGGAGCCGTGAGCCGCAGCGCGCATCGCCGCGGTGGTCGCCGAAGTGAGACCACTGTCGCGGCCGGCGCCGTAGACGACGGACGGTCTGAGGCCAATGCTCGCGAGCGAGTTCTCGAGGGCGAAGACTCGCGCCGTCCCTTCGTTCGCGATCTTGAACACGCCGTAATGCGTGTCGGGGTGGCCGCTCGGGTGTGTCGGAATATGGCCTTCGCCGTCAGCTGCGTCGAAGGCCGCGACCGAGCTTGCGTAGACGATCGGCGAGGACAGGCCGTGCGCGAGCGCTGCAGCGAAGAGCGCCACGGTGCCAACGACGTTGACCTGCGCTCCGAGCACCGGGTTGTCGCGGCAACCGGGGACCTGAAGCGCGGCGAGATGGATTACGTGCGTCGGCTCGAGGGCGAAGGTGTCCGCGACCTGGGCGGGATCTGACACGTCCGCCTTGAGGAAACGAGCGGCCTCGAGCTCACCGGCGCCGAGCAGCTCGCGCACGCGATGGTCGTCGTCACCGGCGTCGACGCCGATCACCTCAACGCCCTCGCGAACGAGCTGGCGCACCGTCCACGCGCCGATGCAGCCGTAGGCGCCAGTGACCAGGAAGCGCTCGAGCTCCGGTGGCTGGCGGCGGTCATCGGGCGGCGTCATCGAACGCTCACGCTGCCCCGGCCGCTGCTACGGGATTGCTGAGCGTGCCAATGCCCTCGATTGCAACCTCCACCACGTCACCGGCCGCGAGCGACACCGGTGGGTCGCGGAAGTACCCCGCGCCTCCCGGCGTTCCGGTCAGGATCAGGTCGCCGGGCTCCAGCGTGCAGACGCTCGAGCAGTACGCGACGAGCGTCGGTACGTCGAAGATCAACTCGTCGGTCGAGGCGTCCTGCATCAGCACGCCGTTGAGCCGCTGCGTCACGCGCAGGCCGCGACCGTCGCCGATCTCGCGCCGCTCGATGAAGCTGGGGAGGATCGGGCAAAACGTGTCGTAGCCCTTGGCCCTGAACCACTGGCCGTCGGCGGACTGCACGTCTCGCGCGCTGACGTCGTTGGCAACGGTGTAGCCGGCGACGACGTCCAACGCCTGGGCCGGCGAACACCTCCTCGCCGCGGTGCCGATCACGATCGCTAGCTCTGCCTCGGCGTCGACGTGACCGATGCCGTCAGGGAGCTCGATCGAGGCGCCGGGCCCGATGACCGTGGTCGCAAACTTGGCGAAAAGGAGGGGGGTGGCCGGCGGCTCCTCCCCCTCTTCGCCGGCGTGGGCGCCGTAGTTGCGTCCCACGCAAACGATCTTCTGTGGCCGCGCTACGCCGAACGCCGACTGCCAGATCTCGCTAACGGTTGGGCTCACCGCTGAACCCGCCCTTCCTGCCGGCCGCGGACGCCTGCGCCTGGCGGCTGTGTTGGTCTGCCGATGGGGCTCGGCGTCGGTCGGCTGCCCACGTGCTACTCCTTGGTAGCGCCGGCGAGCATGCCCTTGACCAGGGTGCGCTGCGCGAAGACGAAGATGATCAGCACCGGCATGATTGCGATGAGCGTGGCCATCGCGAGGTCGGGCCGATAGATCTCTGAAGCGGCATATCCCGAAGCCGTTGGGCTGAAGATAGGTGCTGAGCCGATCAGGACCTGCAGGCCGATCGTCACCGGGTACTGCGAGTTGTCGTAGGTCATGACGAACGGGAGGTAGTAGTTGTTCCAGTCTGCGACGAACGCAAAGAATGCGATGAGCGCGACGATCGGCCGTGCGAGCGGCAACGCTATGTGTCGAAACACGCCCCATTCGCCGGCGCCGTCGATCCGCGCCGCCGCAAGCAGATCCTTTGGAATGGTGGACGAGAAGTAGATGTAGGCGAGATAGACGCCGAACGGGAAGAACGCAAACGGCAGGATCACCGCCCACACGGTGCCGAGCAGGTGGACAGCGCTAGCCTCGAGAAACAGCGGCAACACGAGCGCGGTGGCCGGCATGATCATCACGACGAGCGTTATGGCGAGCAGCGCGCGGCGGCCGATGAACTGCGTCAGCGCGAGACCATAGCCCGCCGGAATCGCTGCCAGCAGGGCCAGCGCCGTGCCGCCGACCGAGTAGATCGCAGAGTTCTTGAGCCAAATCAGCATCAGCTGACCCTGATAATTGATGACGCGATTGAACGTGTGGCCAAACGTGGCGAGGCTGCCGAACGCAAACGGAGACTCGTGGACGAGCTGGTAATCCGTTTTCGTCGGCGCGAGGATCAGCCAGATCATCGGCACGAAGAAGAAGGCCGCGAACACCAGCAGGATGGCCAGTGCGATGAGGCGGTACGCGTAGCGTCGCGGGAGCATCAGTCGACCCCGAATAGCTTTCCGCGCCAGACGAGGATCACCGCGACGACAAGGCCGATCACGAGAAGGTCGACCGAGACCGCAGCGGCGTCGTTGAACCTGTCCAGCTGGAACGCCAGGTTGTACGCGAGCTGGTTCGGCGACCACTGGGCGGGCACCTCGCCGTTGGTCGCCACGCCCAGGATCTGGGGCTCGACGAACAGCTGCGACCCGGCCGCGAACGCGAGCACGAGCATGTACACGATCCACTTGCGGATCAGGGGGATCTTGATTCGCAGAGCGGTCTGAAACGCGTTCGACCCGTCGATCTCGGCAGCCTCGATCAGCTCCTGGGGAATGTTGTTCAGCGCGCCGTACATGATGACGATCCAACCCCCGGCGCCTGTGAAGAAAGCCATGATCGCGAAGATGATTGGGAGGTTGCCCGGTGCGACGGTGTTGGACAGGACCTGGTAGTGAAACGCGTGCAGTATGAACGCCCAGGGACTCCCGCTCGGTGTGAACATGAACAGCCAGACGATCGCGCTCGCCGCGCCCGCCATGGCTCCCGGGAGATAGAAGATAAAACGAAACGTGGTGCTGACCCGCCGCGCGAGGGTGTGAACCATCAGCGCAAGCGTCACGACGAAGAAGGTCTGACTGACCAGCCAGATCCCCTCGAACTCGAAAACGTGCTCGAACGCCGGCGCGAATTCAAAGAAGTTGAACGTGTTGACGAAGTGCGCGAAGCCGATGCCGCCCGGCGCGCTTAGCGCCAGGGCGATCGCATAGATCGCTGGCGCGACGCCGAGAGCTAGGAGCAGCACCACGTAGAGGGCGACGAAGAAGTAGCCCGCGGTACGCGAGCTGCCGGCCGGTGGGCGCTCGCGATGCCTCGCGGCCCGGCGCCCCCGGCGGGCGCTCACGCGCTCGTCGGGGACAACCGTGGCCGAAGGAACCGTCATTGCGTCATTGATTACTGGTTAATGGTACTGGCCAACAGCCTGTTATGGAGCGCTGACGGCCGCGACGGGGCTCTTGACCGTGTAGCCGGCCAGGCGAGCCTGGTTCGCCAACGCCTCGGCATAGGGCAGGAGCTGCGACGCCATCGACGCCGGCGGATTACCGGTCACCGCCGCCAGGTTCGTCGATGCCCAGACATTGTCCGTGCTCCATGGCACAGGGCTCCAGCCGTTCCACACCGCGGCCGCGGCCGACTTCCACGTCGCCTCGGTCACGCTCGGGTCGCCAAAGACCGTGGAGAGCGACGAGACGTACTTGCCCTGATCCGCCACGTACTGCGGAAGACCCGCGTCAACGCCGACCTTCTGGATGTTCGGGCTCGTCGCCATGTACTGCGCGAACGCAGCGGCAGCCTTCGCATTTGGAGCGTGCTTAGACACGAGCCACAGACCGCCGCCCAGGTCGCCGGTCACCTTCGCGCCGTTGGTCGCCGTCGGCGCCGGGTATGCCACCATCGTGCCGTTGGGCACGCCGCCCGTCGC
>PMKB01000119.1 GCA_003157595.1 Solirubrobacterales bacterium | reverse complement strand
CGCCTGTCAGCGCGACCAGGAAGACGCCGCCCCCGACAAGGAGCCAGAACGCCAACACGAAGTAGAGCACGGGCCGCAACATACCCGATGGCCCCGATCGCTCGCTCGGCGAACCGCGGCCCGCAGCCGCCGCCGACATAGAAAAGGCCCTGATGAACAGGGCCTTTTCCTTAGCAAGCCGGTAAGCCGGATTCTGTCGTGAGCAGCCATCTATCTGAGCGGCCTACCTGGACCTTGGCGGGCAGCCTGCAAACGGTCCTGCTTGGCCTTGCATCNNCCGGTGCGCTCTTACCGCACCATTGCACCCTTACCGGCACGCAACTCACGTGTGGCCGCGCGCTTAGGCGGTGTATTTCTGTGGCACTTTCCCGCGGGTTTCCCCGGGTCGTTGTCAGCGACCACCCTGCCCTGTGATGTCCGGACTTTCCTCGAAGGAGAACCTCCGCGACTGCTTGGCTTGCGCTTCGACATTAGCGCGTCGTGGAGCAGCGCGCCAGCGCATCGGCTCGGCGTCACCTACAGCGAGCGCATCAAGCCGACGACCTTGCCCAGCACGCGAACCTCGCGACTGCGGATCGGCTCCATCTCGTCGTTCTCGGGCTGCAGGCGCACATGGTCGCTCTCGCGGAAGTACCGCTTGACGGTCGCGCCCTCGCCGACCAGCGCGACCACGATGTCGCCGTCATCGGCGGAGTCCTGTGGCCGCACGACCACGAGGTCGCCTTCGATGATTCCGACGTTCTTCATCGACTCGCCACGCACGCGAAGCAGATATGCGCCGTCAGCCCCACCGGCGGCGGCCGGCACCGAGACGTATTCCTCGATGTTCTCCTCGGCGAGCATCGGCTGGCCGGCGGCCACCGCGCCCAGCAGCGGCAGCCCGTCCGGCCGCACGACCTTGCGCACCTCGTGCACGGCCCGGTCGAGCAGTTCGATCGCACGCGGCTTTGACGGGTCGCGCTTGAGCATGCCGATCCGTTCGAGGTTGGCGAGGTGCTGATGCACGGTCGAAGACGAGGCGAGACCCACGGCCTTGCCGATGTCCCGCACGGTCGGCGGGTAGCCATGGCGTGCCGAGTATCGCTTGATGAAGTCGAAGATCTCCTGCTGGCGCTTCGTCAGGTCCATACCGGTCTCCTTGGAGGGACAGCGCGCACACCGAACACGTGTTCGTAGACTAGCGCCCGGCGGGGACGGAATCAAGCGCCTATACTCGCCCCCGCTGCGCCTGTGGCGGAATTGGTAGACGCGCAAGGTTGAGGGCCTTGTGAGCGCTTAGCTCGTGGAGGTTCGAGTCCTCTCGGGCGCACTGGAAAAGCCCCGCGATGCGGGGCTTTTCCGCGTCCTGGCGCCGGATGGCCACTCGACGCACGCTACGACGAAACGGACGATCTGGACGCCTGCGGACGCATCTGACACCCCAGACTGAGGTTGAAAAGCGAGTCGGAACCGCTTCTCGCCAACCACGCCGGGGGCCCCGGGCGCTCCCCGCTGTCCGACCGAGACGGCGATCTGGGGCCCGGGGACACCGACATCTACTAGACGACATCTCGGCGCCGTCGAGCCGCGGACCGCGGCCCGACCGGCTCGCTCAGCGCCTGTGTCACGAGGCGCAGGTAGGCGTCCCCCTCGAGCAGGAACGAGTCGTGGCCCCAGGGTGNNGGCGGGAGTGCTCGCTGCCGAAGCGCCAGTCGCTGTCGAAGGAGATCGCCAGCAGCCGCGTGCTGATACGCGCAAGGTCGAGGTCGGGATCGGCGAAGGGGTCGAAGTAGTCCATCAGCCGCGTGAGGTAGAGGTAGCTGAGCGCGTCGAAGCGCTCGACGAAGCTCTCGCCCTGATGGTCGAGGTAGTGCTCGATCTCGAAGTCGTTCGAGATCGTCATCGGCGCCGAGGGTCCGCCGCGTCGAGTCCGGTCGAACTTGCGGCGCATCGACTCGCTCGAGAGATAGGTGATGTGCCCGAGCTTGCGCGCGAGCGAAAGGCCGCGGTCCGGTCGTCGCGGACCGTCGAGGTAGTCGCCGTGTTGGAAATCGGGATCGCTCATGATCGCGGCGCGTGCGACGGCGGTCAGCGCGATGTTGAGCGCGTTCAGGCGGGCGCTCGCGCAGACGAGCACGCCACGCTCGATCTCCTGCGGCTCCTCGAGCGCCCACTGCAGCACCTGCATCCCGCCGAGCGATCCGCCGATCGCGCCATGTAGACGCCCGATGTCGAGATGACGCAGGAGCGCGCGATGCACGGCTACGAGGTCGCGAACGCTCAGCAGCGGGAAGCGCAGGCCATACGCGCGGCCCGTTCGCGGATCGATCGTCGCCGGGCCCGTCGTGCCGGCGCAGCCCCCGAGCAGGTTCGGACACACGACGAAGTAGCGCTCGGTGTCGAGCGGGCGCCCCGGACCGATGATCGTGTCCCACCATCCGCGGCGGCTCGGGTCCCCATGGTGTCCGGCCGCATGCGCGTCGCCGCTGAGCGCGTGGCAGACGAACACCGCGTTGGCCCGCTCGGCGTCGAGTGAGCCATAGGTCTCATAGGCAACCTGCACCGGCGCGAGCCTCACGCCCGAGCTCAGCACCAGCGGGTCGTCCTCGTCGAAGAGCACGACCCGCTGCGTCTGCACGCGGCCGAGGCCGCCGATCGTCATGCCGTGACGGGCGCTCTGGTTGCGGCCAGGGCCTGGTCGAGGTCTTCGATGATGTCGTCGATGTGCTCGATGCCCACCGACAGGCGCACCGTCTCCTGCGTCACGCCGGCCGCCGCGAGCTCCTCGTCGTTGAGCTGGGAATGCGTCGTCGAGGCGTTGTGGATCGCGAGCGACTTCGCATCCCCGATGTTGGCGAGATGGCTGAACAGCTTCAGGCCTTCGATGAACGCCTTGCCGGCCGTGCTGCCGCCGCGCACACCGAACGTCACCAGCGCCCCGTAGCCCCCACGCAGCACGCGGTCGGCGACCTCGCGGTAGGGGCTTGACTGCAGGCCCGGATAAGAAACCCACTCGACGGCCTCGTGCCCTGACAGATGCTCGGCCACGGCGAGGCCGTTCGCGTTGTGGCGCTCCATCCGCAACGGGAGCGTCTCGACGCCCTGCAGGAACAGGAAGGCATTGAACGGGGACAGCGCGGCACCAGTGTTGCGCAGGAGCACCGTCCGCGCGCGGCCGATGTAGGCCGCCGGGCCGAGCGCGTCGCTCCAGACCACGCCATGGTAGGAGGGGTCGGGCTGCGTGAGGCCGGGGAAGCGCTCCCCGTGGGCCACCCAGTCGAAGTGGCCGGCATCGACGATCGCCCCACCAATCGAGGTGCCGTGGCCACCGATGAACTTTGTCAGCGAATGCACCGCCACATCGGCGCCCTGCTCGAACACGCGGGCACCGATCGGCGTCGGGACCGTATTGTCGAGGACCAGCGGGAGCCCTCCGAGGTGCGCCGCCTGCGCCCACGCCGGCACGTCGAGGACGTTCAGCCTCGGGTTACCCACCGTCTCGGCGAAGACCAGACGCGTGCGCTCATCGGCGAGCCGAGCGATGGCGCCCGGGTCGTCGGCGTCAGCCCAGCGGACCTCGATTCCGTACTGCGGGAGCGTATGCGCGAACAGGTTGTAAGTCCCGCCGTAGAGCTGGGAGACCGAGATGATGTTGTCGCCCGCGCGGGTGACGTTGAGCACCGAATAGGTGACAGCCGCCTGCCCGGACGCGGTGACAAGGGAGGCGATGCCGCCCTCGAGCGCCGCCAGGCGCTCCTCGAGCACGCTCCACGTCGGATTCATGATGCGGCTGTAGATGTTGCCCGGCACGGCCAGCGCGAACAGGTCCGCCGCGTGCTGGGTGTCGTTGAAGACGTACGAGGACGTCTGGTAGATCGGCACAGCGCGCGCGTTGGTCGCGCTGTCGGGCTGCTGGCCAGCGTGCAACGCGACGGTCTCAGGACGGCGATGCTCGCTCACCTGGTGCTCCTTTCGTCGGCGGATAAACCTATCAAAGACAACTGGCTTTATTATGTTTCATGGGGCTGGCGCCCCACCGTGAAAGGCACGCATGCCGGCGCCCGCGCCACAGGGTGAGGGGCACCCGGGCCAAACCCCCGGACGCCCTCCGATCATCGCGTCGCACACCGCGCGACCGCTACGAGGCGAACGTGCCTTTCAGGTGCCAGACCCCCGTGAAGCCGTTGAACGGCCCGCCGGAGATCAGGCTCGACCACGTCAGGACATAGGCGTGGGTCTGGGCGTTATAGGTGCCCGTGACCTGGCCGCCCTGCTTGAAGCTGAGCTTGTTCCACTCGGCCGTGAGTCCGTTCACCTGGCCGCTCAGGTGGCCTGCGCTGGCGGTGATGCTCGGCGCGGTCCCCACGGTCGCCAGCCAGAAGTTGATGCCGGTGAAGTCCGTCGGCGCGATGATGCGCTTCGCCAGGGAGTCGCCCTTGGCGTCGAAGGCCGGCGTCGGTGCCGGCTGCAGCAGCCCGGTGCGGAGTCCGCCGTCGCCGCCCGCGGTGATCAGCGTGTAGGTCTTGTTGGCGTCGGTCGAGTAGGGGTTCGCGAAGAACTTGGACTTGGCGCCGGTCGGCTCTTGCATGCGGAAGTACGAGCCCGCGGAGATGCGAAACAGGCCCTTGAGTTGCTGCGCGCTCGCGGGAGCAGCAGCGACGGCCAGCACCGCGACGGCGACAAGGCCTGCGCCGAGGCGCGGCATGAAACGACTGCTCATGTGACTCCTTCGGTTAGGGAACTGGGAAGGTCGGTGGACGACTGTCGACGCGCTCGCGGCGAGCGGCGGGGCCCGGCCAGGAGCGCAGAGGCGGCGACGAACAGGCCGGGCGCCACGAAGAACCAGGGAAAGAGCGGAAACGGTGGGAGCGCCGCAACGGCCTGGTAGTTCGCGACGTTGTCGCTCATCGCGCCGATCATCGGCGTCATGTCGTTGAGGATGTGGACCCACTGCGCATCGAAGGTCTCGAGTCCCGGGTAGCCGGCGCTGATCTGCGAGTTGGTCAGGCCCGAACGCCGCAGCGCCGGGATCAGTTGCAGTTGCACCGCACCCTGCCCGACGGCCATGTCGCCGAAGTAGCCCTGGATCCGTTCGACGCGCGCGCTGGTCTCGATCGGTTTGAAGGCGGTCATCATCCGGCCGCCCTTGGGGGCCCGCGAGAACATCTCGAAGACCGCCGGAGCGAGCACGAGCCCGACGCCGAGGGCGACAAGCACCCAGCGGACGGTGCGCCACGAGGGCGGGCGCGCGCGCCCGAGCGCGAGCAGCGCGAGCACGATCAGACCCGGGATCACGAAGAACCAGGGAAACAGCGTGAAGCTCGGCAGCGCCGCGACGGCCTGGTAGTTGGGGAGGTTGGCCCGGATCGTGTCCATCATCCCGGTCATGTCGGGGTAGATCCCCTGCCACTGGCGCTCGAACTGGGCGAACTGGGCGAGGCTCGCGGCGACGCGCTTCTGGCCGCCGCTCGCCGGGGATCCGGCCAGCCGGGTCGCCACCGATGGTCCCTCCCGAACGGCGGCGTCGATCTCGCGCAGCTCGAGCTGGTAGCCGCCCAGGCGGACGGCTGTCATGTCCGGGCGGAAGGAGGCGATCATCTGCGCTCCCTTCGGGGCGCGGTCGAACATCTGGAAGGCAACTGGCATCGCGATGAGTGCGACGCCCAGCACCGCAAGAGCGGCGACCGCCCGCCGCGCCGGACTGCCGCTGCGCATGCTCAGAGGATCCCTTGGGCGTGCGGCTCTCGTGCCCGCCCCCGGCATAACAACATATTGTCCATCGACATACTTGTGAATATAGCGGGGGGCTGATAACCTCGTCGCGTCGTGAGTCCTGCTCCGCATGCCCACCGCCCGGCTTCAGTCGAGATCACAGCGGCGGCTTGCGCCATGGTTCGGCGCGCCTGGCCTCGCACGCGATGTTGTTCGCCGGCGCGGTCGGCGTGAACTGATCGCCCTCCTCCCCGCTGGTGTATGCGCGCTCGTGACCGGCCAATGCCACGGTCGATGATCGGGCCTGCCGCGCCGGTAGACGTCGCGGGTCGCCCGGATTCTTGCTCCCCTCCGCTTCCGGGCGGCCCGCGGCGTCGCAACCGATCTGCGCCCGGTGGCCGAGTGGCTAGGCGGCGGCCTGCAAAGCCGTGCACGTGGGTTCGACTCCCGCCCGGGCGTTTCCGACCGCGACGCCCAGCATGCTTGGAAGGTCGCTGCCGCGGAGCCTGCACGTCGCCGGCCTCACCCCTCGTGACGCAGCCACGTGACTCAACTGAAAGGCGGGACGACGATGAGAATCGCTGACGACATCACCCAACTGGTCGGTAACACCCCGCTGGTGAGGCTCAACCGGGTGACCGAGGGGGCCGTGGCGCAGGTCGTGGCCAAGCTGGAGTTCTTCAACCCGGCACACAGCGTGAAGGACCGCATCGGCGTGTCGATGATTGACGCAGCGGAGCAGGCCGGACTGATCGGAGCGGACACGATCATCCTCGAACCGACGAGCGGCAACACGGGGATCGCGCTGGCGATGGTGTGCGCGGCCCGCGGCTACCGCTGCGTGTTCACGATGCCTGAGACGATGAGCGCGGAGCGGCGGATCCTGCTGCGCGCGTACGGAGCGGAGCTGGTGCTCACCCCTGGTCCCGAAGGCATGCCCGGCGCGATCGCCAAAGCCGAAGAACTCGCCAACAGCAACCCGAACTACTTCATCCCCCAGCAGTTCGAGAACCCCGCCAACCCGGCGATTCACCGAGCCACCACCGCCGAGGAGGTATGGCGCGACACGGATGGGCAGCTCGACATCTTCGTCTCCGGTGTCGGCACCGGTGGCACCATCACCGGCGTCGGTCAACTGATCCGGGAGCGCAAGCCCTCGGTTCGACTCGTCGCGGTGGAGCCCGCCGCGTCGCCCGTGCTGTCCGGCGGAGCCAAGGGACCCCATCCGATCCAAGGCATCGGCGCCGGATTCGTGCCCGCCATCCTCGATCGTGACCTGCTCGACGAGATCATCACGGTGGAGAATGACGACGCATTCGAGATCGCCCGGCGCCTGGCGCG
>PMKB01000026.1 GCA_003157595.1 Solirubrobacterales bacterium | reverse complement strand
GAAGTTCACGTCGGCCTCGAGCAGTGCGAGGCGGATCTCGCGCAGCGAGCGTGTGACGTCCTCCTCGCTGAGCACGCCACGGCCGCGCAGCCCGGACAGGGTTGCCTGCAGCTTCTCCGAAAGCGAGTCGAACACGGCTCTAGTGGGTCTTCCCGGGAAGGCCCACTAGCTTCGGCTCAGCGGGGCCAGAACGGCCGCGCGCACGCGCGAAGCCGCGAGAATGGCCAGCAGGCAGGGCCCCGCGAAGCGGAGACGAACCCGGCCTCACTTCTCCTCTGGCTTCGACTTCGCCGGCAGCGCGCGGCTCAGCGAGTCGCCGATCCCCGCGAATGCCTGCGTGAACTCGGATGGGATCACGAACACCTTGTTCGCCTCGCCCTTGGCGAGCTGTGGCAGCATCTGCAGGTACTGGTAGCTGAGCAGCTGCTGGTCGGGCTTGCCGGCATGGATCGCAGCGAACACGGTGGCGATCGCCTTCGCTTCGCCCTCGGCGCGCAGGATCGCCGCCTGGCGGGCACCCTCGGCCGTCAGCACGGCCGCCTGCTGCTCCCCCTCGGCCGTCAGGATCGCCGCCTGCTTGGTGCCCTCCGCGGTCAGGATCGCCGCGCGCCGGTCGCGCTCTGCGCGCATCTGCTTCTCCATCGCCGCCTTGATGTCGGCCGGCGGGTCGACGGACTTGATCTCAACGCGGTTGATGCGGATGCCCCACTTGCCGGTGGCCTCATCGAGCACGGCACGCAGTTCCGTGTTGACGCCCTCGCGGCTGGTCAGCGTCTGCTCCAGCGTCAGACCACCGATCACGTTACGCAGCGTTGTGACCGTGAGCTGCTCGATCGCTTGCAGCGGGCTCGCGATCTCGTAGGTCGCGGCCCTCGCGTCGTTGATCGTGAAATACAGGACCGTCTCGATGTTCACGACGACGTTGTCCTGCGTGATCACCGGCTGGGGAGAGAAGTTGACGACCTGCTCGCGCAGGTCGATCAGCGGCCGCACGCGGTCGATGAACGGCGTCACGAAGGTGAGACCGGGCTCCAGCGTGCGGTGGTAGCGCCCGAGGCGCTCGAGCACCGCCGCCCGCGCCTGCGGGATCACTCGAATCGTCTTTGCCGCGAGTGCGAGTGCTACCACGACGACCACTGCTACGACGATCAATCCGACCACGTGGGACTCCTCGCTAAGGCATGACGAGCGCCGTGGCGCCCCTGATCTCGACCACTTCGACGCGCTCGCCCGCGGGGATGACCTGCTCCTCGTCGTAGGACCGCGCGGTCCACACCTCGCCGCCGATCTTCACCGTGCCGACGCCCTCGTTGTTCGCGATCCGCTCGAGCACGAGCGCCGGCTGGCCGATCAGCGCCGCGGCGCCGGTGCGAATCGCCGGCACTCCCTTGCGGTGACGGACAGCGATCGGGCGCAGCAGCAAAAGGAAAAGGAGCGCGGCAGCCGCGAAGGCGACAACGGCCACCAGGCCGCCGGATCCGAGCGCGGCAAGCACGGCGGCGACGGCTCCCCCGAAGGCGAACGGCGCGAGGTAGAACGAGTTCGTGTGCAGCTCGCCGAGGGTGAAGGCAGCGGCCACGATCGTCCACAGCACCCATGAGCCCATGCATCGATTATGGCGCGTCCCGACCTTCGACGTGAGAACTCGCCGCAAAACACGGCCCGCCGCCCCAACTGGCGCCCGCGAGGCCAGCGGGCCGGCGGGCGCACCGGCGGGCCGCCCGCGAGGCGCCTCACTCCAGGCCGATCAGCGCCCGGGCGAACTCATCGGCGTCGAACGGTCGCAGATCGTCGAGTTGCTCGCCGACGCCGATCAGCTTGACCGGGATCCCAAGTTCGCGCGCGATCGCGATCGCCACACCGCCCTTCGCGCTGCCGTCGAGCTTGGTCAGCACGACGCCGTCGACCTCGACGGCGCGCGAGAAGAGCTCGGCCTGCCGCACGCCGTTGCGGCCGGTCGTCGCGTCGATCGTCAGCAGCGTCTCGTGGGGCGCGCCGTCGAGCTGGCGCGCGATCACCCGGCGCACCTTCTCGAGCTCGGCCATCAGCGGCTCCTGGTTGTGCAGCCGCCCCGCGGTGTCGATCAGCACCACGTCGTGGCCGCCGGCGCGCGCCGCTGCCAGTGCCTCAAACGCGACGGCACCAGGATCGGACCGCGGCTCGCCGGTGACGATCTCGCAGCCTGCGCGGCGGGCCCACTCCGCCAGCTGCTCGGTCGCCGCAGCCCGGTAGGTGTCGGCGGCGGCGAGCAGCACCGAGAGGCCGAAGTGCTCGCGCAGCTGCCAGGCGAGCTTGCCGAGCGTGGTCGTCTTGCCGGTGCCGTTGACGCCGACCATCAGCACGACCGTGGGCGCCGGGCGCAGATCGATCGTGGTGTCGAACTCGCTCTCGCCCCCGCGCGCGCTCTGCGCGAGGATCGCGGCCAGCCGCTCGCGCAACGCCTCGCCCTCAAGGCGCTCGCGACGCGCCACGCTCGCCAGCTCCTCGACCACCGCGGCGGTCGTAGCCGGACCCACGTCGGCGAGGATCAGCGCCTCCTCGAGCGCCTCCCAGTCAGCGTCCGCCAGCGTCTGGGCGAGGCTCGCACCGAGCGCCTCGCGCGTCGCACGCAGGCTCGCACGCAAACGGCGAACGAAGCCGCGGCGTTCCGCGGTCGACTCCTCGCCGTCTGCCGGCGCCGCCGGCCCGGCGCTGCGGAGCACCAGCAACTCGGACCACTCGCGCGCCATCAGGCCGCGTCGGCGTCAACCTCGGCCAGCCCGTCGCTGCCCAACCGCCGCGACACGACCTTGGAGGTGCCGTCACCGCCCATCGAGACGCCGTAGAGCCAGTCCGCTGCCTCCATCGTGCGCTTCTGGTGGGTCACGACGATGAACTGCGCGCGCGAGCTGTGCCGGCGCAGCAGTGTGAGGAAGCGGTCGATGTTGAGATCGTCGAGCGCGGCCTCGACCTCGTCGAGGATGTAGAACGGGCAGGGCCGCGCCAGGAAGACGGCGAACAGGAAGGCGATCGCCGTCATCGACTTCTCCCCGCCCGACAGCAGCGAAAGTCCCTTCATCGACTTGCCGGCGGGTGTGACCTCGATCTCGACGCCGAGCAGCTCATCCGGGCCGAGCCCCTCGGCCGTGGCCTCCTCCTGCGCCGCCTCCAGCTCCGCCGCGTCCTCCTCGCTCGCCGCCCCCAGCGCCTCCCCGCCGAGCACCGCGCGCGGGCCGGCCTGCTCGCGGACCAGCCGCAGGCGCCCGCGCCCGCCGGGAAAGACGTCGGCGACCAGCGCCTCGAAGTTCTCCGCCGCCGCCGCGAAGGTCTGCTGGAAGCTCTCGGCGATCTCGCGGTCGGTGTTGCGAATCAGCGCGCGCAGCTCGCGCAACGCGTTCTCCAGGTCGCTGCGCTGAGCCTCCAGCTCCTCCACGCGCTCGAGCGCCTCCCGGTACTCCTCCGCCGCGAGCGGATTGACCGGGCCGAGCGCCTCGCGGCGGCGTGCCAGCCGCTCGACGCGGTCTCGCAGCGCGGCAAGCTCGCTCTGCGGAAGCTCCTGCTCCGCCGCCGTCGCCTCCAACCCGAGCCTGCCCGCCAGCACACCGAGCTCGGCCTGCGCTTCGGCCGTCTGGTCACGGGCCTGCTGCGCTCCGACCTCCGCGCTCGTGACGGCTTCGGCCAGATCGCGCAGCCGGGCCTGCAGGCCGCTCTCCTCACCCGCGCATTCGCGCAACGCACCCGCGAGCGCCTCGCCGGCTTCGCTGTCGGCGCGCAACTGCTGCTCGAAGGAGTCGAGCACGCCCGCGAGCGTCGCGCCAAGCCCCTCGAGCGCCGCGGCGAGCGCCGCCGCCGCCGGAGCAAGCTCGGCCTGATCGCGCGACTGCGCTTCGAGCGCCACGAGCCGCTGCTCCCGAGCGCTGCGCTCGTGCTCGATCCGCTCGACGGCTCGGCGCTCCGCCGAGCGCTCACCCTCGAGCTGGGCGCGGCGCACCGCCATCTCGCCCTGATCGGGCGCGGCGCGGCGCTGCTCGATCAGCCACAGCGCGCGTCGCTCCGCCTCGAGCGCCTCGGCGTGCGCGCGGTCGGCGGCGCGCGCACGCGCGTCGGCAGCCTCGCGCTCGTCGAGCGCAGCGCTCACCGCTGCCGCGGCGGCCTGCGCCGCCGCCAGCGCGGTCTGCTCGCGCTGCGCCGCGCTCTCAGTCGCCACGAGCAGCGACTCGCGGCGGTTGCGCTGCTCAAGCACCCGCTCGCGTCCACCACTCGGAGCCTGCCGCAGCTCGCCGTGGGCTGCGCTCCAGACGCGCCCGGCGCGGGTCACGGCGGTCCCGCCGAAGTCCTCCCCCAGCGCCGCCAGATCCTCGACGACCCAGGTGTCCGCGAGCAGCCGCGCGGCGACCGCGAGCACCGCGTCTTCGCCGCTCAGCAACTCGATCAGCGCGCGGGCGCCGGCGACCGGCGGCGGTCCCGTCACCGGCGGCGGCGAGCTGCGTCCCAGCACGAGGGCGCGCGCCCCCTCCTCACCGGCGCCCTCCACGACCGCCTGGGCCTGCGCGCGGTCGGCGACGACCGCGGCCCCGAGTGAGCCGCCGAGCGTCGCTGCGAGCGCGAGCTCGTAGCCGGACGCGACGCTGAGCGCACCCTCGAGCGCGTCGGCGCCGGCACCGGCGCCGGCGTGGCTGCGCAGGAACTGGTTGACGCCAGCGAGCTGCGCACCGACTCCCGCCGCCTCGCGCCGCGCCTCCTCAGCGGCCCGTTCGGCCTCGCGCAACGCCTCGCGTGCCCGCGCCACCGCCGCCTCGGCGACCCCGCTCTCACGCGCACTTTCATCGCGCTCACGCGCCAGCCCCACGATCGCGCCGGCCACCGCGCTGCGCTGCGCCTCAAGCTGCTCAAGTTCCCCTGCGAGCTCCTGTTCGCGGCGGCCGTCGAGCAGCGCCAGCTCGGCGTCGAGCTGCTTGATCCGCGCCGTGCCGGACTCCTCATCCACGCCCGTGCGCGCACGCAGCTGCGCCAGTTCGGCCTCGCGCGCAAGTCCGCGGGCCTCGAGCGTCGCCGCGAGCGTGCGCGCCTGCTCCAGCCGCATCTCGATCCGCTCGCNNCGAGCGCCTGCTCGGCCTGCTCGCGGCGCGCCGCCACCCCCTCGATCTCGCCCTCCAGCGCCGCTCGCGTCGCGCGCACGCCGGCGACGGCGTCCTGCGTCTGCATGAGCCGCGCGCGGCGCACCCGCAGCTCCTCACGGGTGATGGCCCAGCGGGCCTGCAGTGCCTGGCGCTCCAGCCGCTCGTGCAGCTCGGCCGCCTCCGCCTGGCGCTTGAGCGGACGCAGGCGCGCGCGCGCCTCGCGTTCAACGTCGAGCGCGCGGTCGAGGTTCTCCTCGGTGCGCTCGAGCTTCAGCTGGGCGCGCCGTCGGCGCTTGCGGTGCTTGCCGAGCCCGGCCGCCTCCTCGATCAGCNNCTCGACCCGGCCCTGCGAGATCACCGAGTGCGCCTCCTTGCCGAGGCCCGTGTCCGAGAGCAGCTCGAGCACGTCCACGAGGCGGCAGTGCGCGCCGTTGAGGCGGTACTCGCCCTCCCCGGCGCGGTTGTAGCGGCGCAGGATCGAGACCTCGGCGGCGCCGTCGGCGATCGTCTGATCGCGGTTGTCGAGCACCAGCTCCACCTCCGCCTCCGAGCGCGCCTGGATGCCCCGCCCGCCGGCGAAGATCACATCCGCCATCGAGTGGCCGCGGACCGCCAGCGGCGACNNTCGACTTGCCGGACCCGTTGGGGCCCACGATCACGCTGACGCCCTCGCCGAACTCCAGCCGCGTGCGGTCGGGGAAGGATTTGAACCCCCTGATCGTGATCGACTTCAGATGCACGGCAAGCTCACTCCGCCGTGGGCGCCGTCGCGGGTCGGCTCGTCGGCGCCGCGGCGTCGAGTGCGCGCCGTGCGGCGTCCTGCTCCGCGAGCTTCTTGCTGCGCCCCGAGCCCTGCGCGATCTGGGCGCCGCCAACCATCGCGGCGACGGCGAAGGTCCGCTCGTGCGGGGGACCGGCCTGCTCGGTGACCTCGTAGAGAACGGTCTCGCCACCGCGGGCGAGCCGCTCCTGCAGCGCCGACTTGAAGTCCACAGGCCGCTCCAGGGCCTCCTCGATCTGCTCGGCGAAGGCCTCGGCGACCGCTGCCGAGGTCCGCTCGAAGCCCGCGCTGAGATAGCAGGCGCCGATCACCGCCTCGATCACCGACGCCAGCACCCGTTCGGTCTCGACCACCGCGGTCGCGCCGGCCGGCGTGCCGGGCGGCGCTGCGGAGCGCAGCAGCTCCGGCACCCCGAGCTGCTCCGCCACGGCGCGGCAGGCCGGGCCCGAGACGGCCTGTGCGCGGATCTTCGTCAACCGCCCGGCGCCGAACTGCTCGGCCCCCAGCCGCGGATACAGATGCGCGGTGACCGACAGCGCGAGCACGCTGTCGCCGAGGAACGCCAGCCGGGCGTATGAGTCGCTGCGGCGCGCGGTCCACGAGGCGTGCGTGAAGACCTGCCGGTAGAGGTCCTCCGGCAACGCCTCGAGCAGTTCGCGTAGACGCTTCAGTGGGCAGCGTCGTGTGAGAGGACGAAGTCGATGGCCGACTCGACGGTCAGCAGCTTGGCCGCCTGTTCGTCGGAGATCTTCACGCCGTAGGTGTCGTCAAGCTCCTGCACCAGCGTGTAGAGGTCCAGCGAGTCCGCCGCGAGATCCTCGCGAAAACGGGTCGACGGGGTGATCCTCGCCGGGTCGAGCTCGAGCTCGTCGGCGAGATGCGCCCGGATCATTTCAAGCACCTGTTCGCGGGTCATGGATCTCCGCCCAGCACCGTATCGTCCGATACGGACAACAGATCGTGCCGGCGCAGCGCCCCGGCGGCCTCGAGCGCGCGGTGCGTGCGACCGACCAGATCCTCCTCCGCGCCGCGGCGCGCCCGCACGATTGCCCGCGCGATGCCGTGCCGGGTGAAGCTCCCGTGGGCCAACACGCCCAACTGGCGCAGACCGAGCAGATATGCGCCGCCCAGGCGCTCCGGGTCGATCTCCTCGCGAAACGCGCGCAGCCCGCTCTGCAGCAGCAGCCCGCCGACGCGTCCGCGCATCGAGCCCAGCGCGACGTCGCGAATCGCCCCGAGCGTCGCCTGCGAGACCCCCTCGACGAGCTTCAGCGCGACGTTGCCGGTGAAGCCGTCGGTCACCACGACGTCGGCGACGCCCTGGGTGAGACCGCTGCCCTCGACGTTGCCGACGAACATGAGCGCGTCGCTGCCGGCGCACTGTGCCGCCAGCCGCGCGTGGGTCTCGAGCACGAGCTGGCTGCCACGCTCGGCCTCGGAGCCGTTGGAGAGCAGGCCGACGCGCGGGCGAGCGACACCCAGCATCGCGCTGGCGTAAGCGGCTCCCATGAACGCGAACTGCACAAGGACCTCGGGTCGCACGTCGGCGTTCGCGCCCACGTCGAGCAGCGTCACCGGGCGCCCCGGAACCGGCAACGTCAGCGCCAGCGCCGGCCGGTGCACGCCCGGCGCGCGCCGGATCGCCAGCTGCCCGGCGACCAGCGCCGCGCCCGTCGAGCCGTTGCATACGAGCGCCTGCGCGCGCCCCTGCGCGACGGCGCGCGCGGCCTGCACGATCGAGGCCTCGGGCGTGCCGCGCACGGCACGGACGGGGTCCGGATCCTTCGCGATCGAGATCGGGGCATCGACGATCTCGATTCCGCTCACCGCCGGGCCAAGCTCGGCTGCGGGCCCGAACAGCAGGATCTCGACGCCCTGCTGCGCGGCGATCCTCGCCCCCGCCGCGACCTCACCCGGTCCGAGATCGGCGCCGTTGGCGTCGACCGCGACGACCGTCATGCCTAGTGCTCCACTCCCACTCTAGTCAGCCTGCTCGGGGCGCCGGAACGTTCCGAGACGGCTCACCTAGTGGTCGTGCTCGTGGTCGTGGTCTTGCTGCACCGGCGCGACGACCTCACGCCCGGCGTAGGTGCCGCAGACCGGGCACACGCAATGGGGTCGGCGCGGGCTGTGACAGCGCGGACAGGCGTTCAGCGTCGGGGCGACGATCTTGTGCTGGGAGCGACGCTTCGCGGTGCGGCTGTGCGATTGCTTCTGCTTGGGAGCCTGCATAGGCGCGCAAGCCTACCAGCCCTGCGCGGCGCTCACTCGCCGGCGCAGCGCTTCCTCTCCTGGCGCTCCGGACTGACCACCACCAGATCCCAGGCCAGTCCGGCCTTCGCAAGGCCGCCGATCACCAGGGCCGAGAGGTCGAGCTGGCGAGCGCCGAGCCCATGGACCGCCGAGCGCGGGAAGGCGTGGTGGTTGTTGTGCCAGGACTCCCCGAAGGAGAGCGGCGCGAGCCAGGCCAGGTTGGTCGAGTGGTCGGTCGTCTCGAAGTCGCGGTTGCCGAAGTAGTGGCACAGCGAGTTGATCGAGAAGGTGACGTGATGGAGCACGAGGATCCGCACGGCGCCACCCCACAAGAGCCCGGTCAGCGCGCCGTCGATCGTCCCTCCGGTGATCGCCCAGCCGAGCCCGAACGGGATCGCCAGACCCGCCAGCACCCAGACCACGAACGTGCGGTCGACGAACCGCACGACCGGGTCGGCGAGCAGGTCCGGGGCGTAGCGCGCCTCGTTGGCCATGCCGCCGCCGAAGACCCAGCCGAGGTGCGCGTGCCACAGGCCGCGCAGCGCCCCCGTCACGCCGCCGCCGAAGTTGACGTGCGGGCTGTGCGGGTCGCCCTCCTCGTCGGAGTAGGTGTGGTGCTTGCGGTGGTTGGCGACCCACTCGATCGGCGGTCCCTCGATCGCCATGCAACCGAAGATCGTGAACATCGCGCGGATCGCCGGCGTGGTCTCGAACGCCCGGTGTGTCAGCAGCCGGTGGAATCCGATCGTGATCCCAAGGCCGGTCGGGATGTAGCAGAGCACGAACACAACGACGTCATAGAAGTGCAGCACGCTGCCCCACGCGAGCGGTATCGCGACCAGCAGCGCGACCACCGGCAGCAGCGTGACGATCGCCGTCGCGATCCGGTCGGCCCGGTCGTGGCTGCTCGGCGGCTGGAACTCACCGGGGGGCGCCGCGAGCACGGCCGGCGCCTGGGGAGTGGTTATGGGTCGGGGTTCGGTGACTGCCAACATGTTCCACGCGTACCACCAACCCCACGGGAGGGCCTGTGGATCCCGGCGGACTCCTCGGCGGAGCGCGAACGCCGGGACGGCGCGCGCGCAGACGCTTGCTGAATCATCACACACTCGGCGGCGCGAGCACGGGGGCATCCGCAGGTTTTACCTAAGGCTGTTCGGGTGGGTGCATGCACCCACCCGCGGGTCGGCGCATGCGCCGACCCGAAAACCCCACCGGTGATTCAGGACAGATCAAGCTCCCGCAGCTTCGCCCAGCGCGGGTCGGGCTCGCGATCGTGGTGATGTTCGGGGCCGGCGCTTGCGAGCGCCACGGCGCATACGGGGCACAGCCCGGGGCAGCCAGGTTCGCAGAGCACCTGGCCGGGGGCGGCCAGTGCGACGGCGTCATGGGCCCAGGAGCGCACGTCGAGCAGCTCACCCTGCACGTAGGGGCTGTCCAGCTCCTCCCCGCCCCCGGGCAGATCGACCTCGCGCGCGTCGATCTCGAAGCACGGCTGCGCCGCTTGCAGGCAGCGCATGCAGGGGCCCTGCAGCGATGCGCTTGCACGCAGTCGCAGCGCGTAGCCGCCGCCCGTCGTGCGCGAGACATCGACGATCACCGGCGCGGGCGCCGGCAGCACGCGGTAGGTCGCGCCCGCCAGCTCTAGCGGATCCGCAACCACCTCCAGCTCGAGCCGGCGTCCCTCGCCCGAGCTCAGGCGCAGGCCGCCGAGGTCGAAGATGTCGGTCCTCGTCATCGGCGCGGCAGGTGCCTCCCGATCACCGGGCGCGCAGCTCCCGCTTGAGGACCTTGCCGGTCGCGTTGCGCGGCAGCACGTCGAGGAACACGACGTCGCGGGGGACCTTGAAGCGGGCCAGGTTGTCGCGCACGTAGTCGCGCACCGCGTCCTCGCTCAGCTCGGTGCCGGCGGCCGGCACGACGAACGCCCGCAGCCGCTGGCCGAAGCGATCGTCGGGCACGCCGATGACGGCGACATCGTCGACGGCAGGGTGCTCGGCGAGCAGGTCCTCGACCTCGCGCGGGAAGACGTTCTCGCCGCCGGAGACGATCATGTCGTCGTCGCGCCCGGAGACGAACAGGTTGCCGTGCGTGTCGAGGTAGCCAACGTCGCCGGTCGCGATCAGGCCGTTGATCATCGCCTTGCCGTCGCCGCTGGTGTAGCCGTCCATCACCATCTCGTTCGCCGCGAAGATTCGCCCGGTCTGCCCCGGCGCGGTGACCGGCGCGTCGTGCTCGTCGAACAGCCTGACGCGGGTTCCGCGCGGCGGCGTGCCGGCCGTCCCGGGGGCGGCACGCAACTGCGCCGGCGAGGCGATCGTCGCCCACGCGACCTCGGTCGTGCCGTAGAGGTTGTAGAGCACATCACCGAAGGTGTCCATCACATGCAGCGCCAGATCGCCCGGCAGCGCCGAGCCGCTGACCGCGATCACACGCAGCGAGCTGGTGTCGTAGCGCCTGATCACCTCCGGCCCGAGCTCCAGGATCCGCGCCAGCATCACCGGCACGACGACCAGGGCGCTCGGCCGCCAGGTCGCGACCGCCGCGAGCGTCGCCTCGGGCTCGAAGCGGCGCGCCAGCACGAGCGTCGAGGAGAGCGCGAGCGCCATCGTGAAATGTCCGTAGCCCCAGGAGTGAAAGAGCGGCGCCGCGATCAGCGTCGACTCGCGCGCGTGCAGCGGGATGCGCGAGAAGAACGCGGCGGCGGGGTCGAGGCTGCGCGGCTGGCGGCGCGAGGCGCCTCTCGGCGTGCCGGTCGTGCCGGAGGTCAGGATCACCACGCGACCGCGGTCGCGCGGTGGGGAGAGCGACGACGGCGAGGAGGCCGCGATCAGCTCATCGATCGTCGAATGCGACGGCCGCGGCGAGTCGTGCCACGCGATCACGCTCGTGCGCCCGAGCGCGGCGGCGGCGCACAGGTCGCTGAACTCCTCGTCGTAGATCAGCACGCGCGGGTTCTCGCTCGCGCAGACCTCCGCGATCTGGCGGCCGGCAAAGGACGTGTTGAGCAGCAGCAGCGTCGCGCCGAGCTTGGAGGCCGCGACCGCGGCTTCGATGAAGCCGCGGTGGTCGCGGCAGAAGATCGCGATCGAGTCGCCCTCGCGCACACCCAGCTCGCGCAGTCCGTGCGCCAGGGCGTTGGTCTGCGCCTGGAGCTCGCCAAAGGTGATCATGCCGCGGTCGTCGTGGATCGCCGGGCGGTCGGGCGTGCGCAGCGCCGAGATCGCATAGCCGGTGGCGGGGGTCGGGCCCCAGCGCAAGAGCGTCAGGCCGACGCGCGCCAGCTTATCCGGGCGGTCGGGACGCAGCACGCCGGCACGGGTGAGCGTGACGCCCGTCCGCAGCGAGGTGCTGATCCGTGCCAGGTTCACGAGCTTATCCAAGCAGTTCCGAGCACCGCCGGTGGGCAACGAGCGCTGGACACGGGCGCGGGGTCCGCGCGCAGCGTGGGTGAGCCCTAGGCGGCTGCGGACTCGTCGCGCCCGGCGAGGCGGTCGCGACCGCGCTGCACCGCGGCGATGAACTTCGAGAGATTGATCTCCAGCGTGTTGAGAATCTCGTCGGCGTAGTCCTCCGCTCCGAGGCGGATCTCGCGCTCGCGCGCCTGTGCATCCTCGACGATGTCCTCGGCGGCTCGCTCGGCCGCCTTGGTGACCTCCTCGTTGGAGATCAGGTGCTCCTGGCGCTCGCGCGCCTCCTTGACGATCCGCTCGGCTTCGCGTTTGGCCTCCGCCAGCATCTCCTGGCGTTCCTTGACGATCCAGCGCGCCTGCTTGATCTCCTCGGGGATCGTGGCGCGCATCTGGTCGAGCAGATCGTAGATCTCCTCCTTGTCGACGCGCACCTGATCGGTCAGCGGAACCTGCTTGGCGTTGTGCACCAAGTCGTCAAGTTTGTCGATGAGAACGAGTACGTCCATGGCTACAGGGTAACGCGCGCCACAAACGGCGCGTTGTCGTCACGACTTTCGCGTTCGCCCCAGCTCTTCCTGCAACCGCCTGGCGATGTCGGGGTGCACGAGGCCTTCGATCCGCCCGCCGAAGGTCGCCAGCTCCTTGACGCCGCTGGAGGAGACGAAGCTGAACTCGGGGCTCGCCATGATGTAGACCGATTCGATCTCCGGCGCCTGTCGGCGGTTGAGCTGGTTCATCTCGAACTCGTACTCGAAGTCGGAGATCGCACGCAGGCCCTTGATGATCGCGCTGGCGCCGACGCGCCGCGCGAACTCGACGACCAGCGTGTCGAACGGCTCGACCCGCACACCGTCCAGATGGCCGGTCGCCGCAGTGATGAACTCCAGCCGCTCGGGCAGCTCGAACAGCGTTGTCCCCGCCTTGCGCAGCGAATGGGCGACGACCGCCACGACGACCTCGTCGAACAGCCCCCGGGCGCGCGTGATCACGTCCACGTGCCCGTTGGTGATCGGGTCGTAGGAGCCGGGGCAGACGGCGATGCGGTGGCGCTCGCTCAAGGTCTTCTCGTTTCGTGGATTCGGATCATCGTGTCGCCGTAGCGCCGTTCGCGCAACAGCGGCAACGCCGCCAGCTCCAGCGGGGCGCGGCGGTCGGACTCGCTGACGACGCGTGCTCCGGCGCGCAGCACGCCGGGCAACTCGCGCGACAGGCCCTCCGCCAACGCCGGCGCCATCGCATATGGGGGGTCGAGGAAGACCAGATCGTATTTGTCATCCCCGCGCAGTGCCGCGAGCGCGTCGCCGCCGAGCACGCGCGCACGCTCGGTCAGCTCCAGCGCGGCCAGGTTGGCACGCAGCGCGGCCAGCGCGCGCGGAGCACGCTCGACGAAGGTCGCGCGTGCCGCGCCCCGCGAGAGGGCCTCGATCCCCAGCGCTCCGGAACCGGCGAAAAGGTCGAGCACCACGGCCCCGTCCAACTCCCCCAGGATCGAGAACAGCGCCTCGCGGACCCGCTCGGCGGTCGGACGCGTCGCGCTGCCCCGTGCGGTCACCAGGCGGCGCCCGCCCAGCTCGCCCGCGATCACGCGCATGCCGGCGGCCGCCACCGATGCGGTCGGGGCGAGCTCAAGTCACGCCGCGATCGGGTGGGCCGCGATCTCCCCGTAGAGCTGCGCGAGGCGGTCCGCGAGCAGCGCGTGCTCGGGCCGGGAGAGCTGCGGGTCGGCGGCGATCAGCGCCACCGCGCACTCCCGCGCGGCCATCAGCAGCGCCTCGTCCGCGGGCAACTGCGCGAGCGCGAACTGGCCGACGCCCGACTGCTTCGTGCCCACCAGCTCGCCCTCCTTGCGCAGGCGCAGGTCGATCTCCGCCAGCTCGAAGCCGTCGTCATGACGCTCGAGCGCGCTCAGCCTGGGCGATCCCCTTGGCCCGCACAACAGGCACAGCGAGTCATGCTCGCCGCGGCCGACGCGACCGCGCAGCTGGTGCAGCTGCGAGATGCCGAAGCGCTCGGCGTTCTCGATCAGCATCACGGTCGCATTCGGCACGTCGATCCCCACCTCGATCACCGTTGTGGCCACCAGCACATCGGCGTCGCCGGCCGCGAACGCGGCCATCGCGGCCTGCTTCTCGCGGTGACCGAGCTGCCCGTGCAGCAGCACGACGCGGAAGTCGCGCAGCTCACCGGCGCGCAGCCGCTCGAACTCCTCGGTTGCGGCGCGCGCCTGCGCCGCCGCGCCGATCCATTCGGCGAGCTCGCCCGCCTCGACCAGCGGACAGACGACGAACGCCTGGCGCCCGGCGCGCAGCTCCTCGGCGATTCGCTCGTAGGCGCGCACGCGCTCGCGCTCACCGGAGACCAGGTGCGTCGCCGTCGCGCGGCGTCCGAGCGGACGCTCGTGCAGGCGCGTCTGGTCGAGATCACCGTACTCGCAAAGCGCCAGCGTGCGCGGGATCGGTGTCGCGGTCATATGCAGCACGTGCGGCGCGCGGCCCTCGGGCGCCTTGCCGTGCAGGGCCGTGCGCTGGCGAACGCCGAAGCGGTGCTGCTCGTCGACGACCGCGACGGCCAGAGCGCGAAAGCGCACGGGGTCCTCGATCAGCGCGTGCGTGCCGACGATCAGCGAACACTCGCCGCTGGCGAGCCGCGACAGGATCTCGGCGCGTCGCGCCGCGGGCGTGGATCCGGTCAGCAGCGCGAGCGTCACCGACTGACCGCCCAGCAGGCGCTGGATCGTCGCGAAGTGCTGCTCGGCGAGCGTCTCGGTCGGCGCCATCAGCGCGGCCTGGTGGCCGTGCTCGACGGCGCGCAGCATCGCAAACAGCGCCACCACCGTCTTGCCGCTGCCGAC
>PMKB01000124.1:8943-9077 GCA_003157595.1 Solirubrobacterales bacterium | reverse complement strand
ACCTGCGCCGCCGAGTTCGCCGCCACGACGCCCTACTACTACTCAGCCTGGGAGCGGCCTGACGCCGATGGCAACCCGCGGCACGAGGTGACCCGCGGAACGCGTCCGAGCGTCGTGATCCTCGGCTCCGGGCC
>PMKB01000124.1:0-8844 GCA_003157595.1 Solirubrobacterales bacterium | reverse complement strand
CAGTTCGGCGGCCAGACGCCGCTGCGTTTGGCGGCCGGCCTCGAGCGCGCCGGCGTTCGGCTGCTCGGGACGAGCGTGGACGCGATCGACACCGCCGAGGATCGTGGGCGCTTCGGCGAGCTGCTCGCCCGGCTCGGCTACCAGGCGCCGCCCTACGCGACCGCCAATACGGTCGAGGAGGCGCTCGCCGCCGGCGCCGAGGTCGGCTTCCCGCTGCTCGTACGGCCAAGCTACGTGCTCGGCGGTCGCGCGATGGAGATCGTGTACTCGCTCGAGGACCTCGCCGGCTACCTCGAGCGCTCCGAACCGCGGGCGCAAGGGCGTGCGATCTTTCTCGACCACTTCCTGGAGAACGCGATCGAGGTTGATGTCGACGCGCTGTGCGACGGGCGCGAGGTCACGATCGGCGGGATCATGCAGCACGTCGAGGAGGCCGGCATCCACTCCGGCGATTCCGCCTGCGTGCTGCCGCCGCACTCGCTGGGCGAGGACATGCTCGAGCGGATCCGCGAGCAGACACGGGGCATCGCGCTCGAGCTCGGAGTCGTCGGGCTGCTCAACGTGCAGTTCGCCGTCGTCTCCGCCGGCGCCCGGCCCGGCGCCGAGCTGTATGTGATCGAGGCCAACCCGCGCGCCTCGCGCACCGTCCCGTTCGTCTCCAAGGCGGTCGGGGTTCCGCTCGCCAAACTCGCCTGCCGGCTGATGCTCGGCGAGTCGCTGGCCTCGCTCGGTCTGCCGCGCGATCTGATGCGCGGCGGCTACGTCGCGGTCAAGGAGGCGGTGCTGCCGTTCAACCGCTTCTTCGGCGCCGACTCGCTGCTCGGCCCCGAGATGCGCTCGACCGGCGAGGTGATGGGAATTGCGACCGACTTCCCGACGGCCTTCGCGAAGGCCGAGGCCGCGGCCGGCTCGGCGCTCCCCGACAGCGGCACGGTGTTCATCACGGTGACCGACAGCGACAAACCGGCGGGAGCCGGTATCGCCGCGCAACTGCACGACCTCGGCTTTCGGATCGTCGCGACCAGTGGCACCGCGCAGGCGATCGAGCGGATGGGCATTCCGGTGACGACGCTGCGCAAGGTCGCCGAGGGATCGCCGCACGTCGTCGACGCGATCTCGGGTGGTGAGGTGGACCTCGTGATCAACACGCCGACCGGCTCCGGCGCGCGATCGGACGGCTGGGAGATCCGTCGCGCGGCGGTCGCCCGCGGGATCCCCTGCATCACGACGCTCTCCGGCGGCCAGGCCGCGGCCCGGGCGATCCGTGCGGCGCGCGCCGGCGAGCCGGCGGTGACCTCACTGCAGGAGTGGCACAAGCGGTGAGCGCTCCCTTCGGCCGCCGTCACGCCCCGCTGCTCATTCGCCGCACCTACGGGCCCTACGTCGTGCTCGGTGCCGGCGACGAGTCGGCGCGGGCGCAGCCCGGACAGTTCTACATGCTTGCGAGCGCCGAGCGCTGGGGTGGAGGCGACGGGGAGCGGCCGTACCTCGCGCGGGCGGTGTCGGTGATGTCGGTCGGCGACGAGGGGCTCATGGAGTTCCTGCTGGAGGAGGTGGGGCCGGGGACCAAGCGCCTGTGCGAACTCGAGGTCGGGGAGGGTCTGCTGATCGTCGGGCCGCTCGGGCACGGCTTCGACGAGCCCGACGCCGGGGTTGAGCCGCTGCTCGTCGGCGGTGGCATCGGCATCGCGCCGCTCGTCGCGGTCCAGGAAGCGTGGGGCGGGCAAGCCCTGCTCGGCTTCCGCGACGCGGAGCACGCCAAAGCCGCCGAGCTCTTCACCGACCCGCTCGTCTCGACCGACGACGGCTCGCGCGGCCACCACGGTTTCGTCACCGAGTTGCTCGAAGCCGAACTTGCAAAGCAATCAAGACCGATCTACGCCTGCGGACCCCCGGCGATGCTCCACGCAGTGCGAGCGGTGGCTCGGACCCACGAAGTGGACTGCGAGCTGGCTGTCGAGGCCCCGATGGCGTGCGGCTTCGGCGCCTGCTACGGCTGCGTCGTCGCGACCGTCGACGGCTACCGGCGGGTGTGCGTCGATGGCCCGGTGTTCGACGGGGCGGTGCTCGCGTGATCGAGTTCTGCGGCTTGAAGCTACGCCACCCGGTGATCAACGCGTCGGGCTGCTTCGACGTGCTCGCCGCCGCGCGCGTGTTCGGCGACGAGCTGTTCGAGCAGTTCCCGTTCGCGGCCTACGTCTCGAAGACGATCACGCTGAGGGCTCGCGCGGGCAACCCCCCGCCGCGACTGTGGGAGTCGGCGGCGGGGCTGATCAACTCGATCGGGCTGCCGAACGGAGGGTTGCGCGCCTACCTCGAGACGGACCTGCCGGCGCTCGCCGCCGCTCTGCCGGTGCCGCTGATCACCAACGTCATGGGCTCGACGCCCGAAGAGGTCGGCGAGATCCTCGACGCACTGGAGGCGGAGGCGACGGTGGCGGCGATCGAACTGAACGTGTCCTGCCCGAACGTCGCCACCGGCCTGGACATCGGCGCCGACCCGGACGGCCTGGAGGCGCTGCTGCACCACGTTCGCCCGCGCAGCTCCAAGCCGCTGATCGTGAAGCTCACACCCAACACGGCGGACGTCGCGGCCTGCGCGGCCGGCGCGCAGGCCGGCGGCGCCGACGCCGTGTCGCTGATCAACACGCTGCGTGCGCTCGCGCTCGCGCCGGGTGGCTCGGGCGCCTGGCTGGGGGGCGGCAGCGGCGGCCTCTCGGGGCCGGCGATCCGGACTGTCGCGCTGGCCCAGGTCTCGCGCGTCGCCCAGCGAGTCACGATTCCGGTCGTCGGGATGGGCGGGGTGGCGAGCGGTGCCGACGCGCGCGATCTGCTCGACGCCGGCGCCACGCTGGTCGCTGTGGGCACCGAAAGCTTCCGCGATCCGGCCGCCGGCTCGCGAATCGCACGCGAACTCGACGACGGATTCACGCAAATTGCGCACTGATTTGGGGACCTCCACCTACCCGTTCGGTAAAACGCCTGCAAAGCGGCCGAAATAGCTCAAGTGAGCTGAAGGCGGCTCGACCTCTAGTGGAGGTTTAGGTGAATTCGGCGGGCAGCGCTTGCATGGCGGCTCGCAGGCGATAGACTCGCCGCCCATGTCGCTTGGTCAGCAGACGCTCCAAAAAGGGCCCGCCACACCGGAGCGTTCG
Organism: Solirubrobacterales bacterium; assembly: GCA_003157595.1. Lineage (GTDB taxonomy): Bacteria > Actinomycetota > Thermoleophilia > Solirubrobacterales > Solirubrobacteraceae > Palsa-513. Next base: position 5,689 of record PMKB01000124.1, on the reverse strand, counting down.
TTCAATCAGCGCATGGACGCGCTGGCCCGAGCGAACGAGATCCGCTCGCAGCGCGCGCAGCTGAAGCGCGACCTCAAAGCTGGTCGCCACTCGATCCAGCAGCTGCTCTTGGACCCACCCGAGTTCCTCGAGACCGCGAAGGTCTTTGACATGCTGCTCGCGGTGCCCAAGTACGGGCGCGTGAAGGTGAACAAGATCCTCACGCACTGCCGCATCTCGCCGAGCAAGACGATCGGCGGCCTCTCCGAGCGCCAGCGCGCCGAGCTGGTCTCGCTGCTGCACCGCTGAGCGTGGGGGCAGCAAAGCGCGCGCAGCCCGCGATCACAGCGGCCGGGCGCACCTGCGGCGTGTACCCCTGAGCGCGGTCGTATCGCCAAGCCCGCGATCGCAGAACCGGCCGCGGCCGCAGCGCGCCATAAGCTTCGCGTTCGCTCATGGCCGCCGTATTCGTCATCACGGGACCGTCGGGGGTCGGCAAGGGCACGCTGATCGCGGCGCTGCGCGAGCGCCATCGCGAGCTCGAGCTGTCGGTGTCGGCGACCACGCGCGCGCCGCGGCCGGGCGAGCAGGACGGGGTCGCCTACCACTTCCTGACCGAGGACGATTTCGACCGGCGTCTAGCCGCGGGTGAGTTCGTCGAGCACGCCAGCTACGCCGGGCATCGCTACGGCACGCTGCGCGCGGAGCTCGAGCGTCGCGCGCGCGGCGGCGCGCCGGTGGTGCTGGAGATCGAGCTGCAGGGAGCGCGCCAGGTTCGCGCAGCGATGGCGGACGCCGTGGCGATCTTCATCGCGCCGCGCTCGCTCGAGCAGTTGCGCGAGCGGCTGCGAGGCCGCGGCGCCGAGGATCCGGCGGCGATGGCGCGGCGCCTGGCGATCGCCGAGACGGAGCTTGCGGCGCGCGAGGAGTTCCGCTTCGTCGTCGTCAACGACTCACTCGACCGCGCCACCTCCGAACTGGACGAGATCTACCTGCAGTACACTGGTTGAGTGATCTCTCCCCGCATCGACAAACTGCTTGAGCACGTGGACTCCAATTACGCGAGCGTCATCGTCGCCGCCAAGCGCGCACGCCAGATCAACTCCTACTACCAGAACCTCGGGGAGGGGAGCTTTGACGAGTTCCCGCCGCCGATGGTCGACACCGGCTCGAAGAACTACCTCACGATCGCGCTCGAGGAAGTCGCCGCCGGCAAGCTGAAGTACCACTACCGGTAGCAACAGGCCCTGATGGCCCGGCTGCTGCTCGGGGTGAGCGGTGGGATCGCCGCCTACAAGGCGCTCGAAGTCGTGCGCCTGGCGACCGCCGAAGGCCACAGCGTGCGCGTGATCCAGACGCGCAACGCGCAGCGCTTCGTCGGCGCCGCCTCGTTCGCGGCGCTGAGCGGCGCCCCGGTGCTGACCGACGAGTTCGAGCGCGACCCGCTGCGCGGCGCCTTTCCCGGTGACCCGTTGCCCGACCACGACCCGGCCGCCCACCTCGGGCTGACCGCCGCCGCCGAGGTCTTCCTGATCGCGCCGGCGTCGGCCAACACGATCGCCAAGCTCGCGCACGGTCACGCCGACAACCTGCTCGCCACGGCGGCGCTTGGCGCTGCCTGTCCGCTGATCGTCGCGCCCGCGATGAACGACCGGATGTGGGCAAACGCGGCGACGCAGGACAACATCGCGCTGCTGCGCGAGCGGGGGATAGAGGTGCTCACGCCCGGCACCGGCCGGCTGGCCACCGTCGGAGAGTGGGGCCCCGGACGGCTGCCCGAGCCCGCCGAGCTGCTCGCCGCGGTCGACGCGCGACTGGCGGGCGGGCGCTGGAGCGGCACGCGGACGCTCGTCACCGCCGGCGGCACCCGCGAGCCGATCGACGCCGTGCGCTACCTCGGCAACCGCTCCTCCGGCCGCATGGGGTTCGCGCTCGCCGCCGCCGCCGCCGCGCGCGGATCGGAGGTGGTCGTCGTCGCGGCGAACGTCTCGCTCCCACACGCGCCCGGGATTCGCTACGTCAACGTGAGCACCGCCGCCGAGCTGGCGGGGGCCTGCGAGGCGGAGTTCGGCGCCGCCGACGTCCTGCTCATGTGCGCGGCCGTGGCGGATTTTCGTCCCGTGGCGGCGGTGGCGGGCAAGATCGCGAAGGGGCAGGCGCAGACGCTGAAGCTCGAGGCGACCGAGGATGTTCTCAGCGCGCTGGCGGCGCGCCGGCGCGAGGGGCAGACGGTGGTCGGCTTCGCTGCCGAGCACGGCCCGGGCGGGGTCGAACGGGCGCGCGGGAAGCTGGCCGTGAAGGGCCTGGATGCGATCGTCTGCAACGACGTCTCCGAGCCCGGCATCGGCTTTGACGCCGAGCGTAACGCGGTCACGATCATCACGCCCGACGGCGAGCGTCAGGTCGGGCCGGCCCCAAAACGCGCGATCGCGGAGGCCGTGCTCGACGCCGTCGACGAACTGCGCGGATGACCTCGACCGGCATTTTTTTGCCTTGCCCTGAGAGTGCTATCCTCGGTGAGTGCCGCCTGGAAGCGATGTTGGCGGTGCGTCGAAGTGGGCCCTCGCCCGCTTTTTTTTCGTCATGGAACAGCTACAGGCAGACATCGAGCAGCGTCTGAAGGCCACCGAGCCCGAGGTCGAAGTGCTGCTCGTGGAGCGTTCCGGCGACACCCTGCGAATCTTCATCGACCATCCCGAGGGCGTCACGCTCGCGCTGTGTGAGCGCGTCACGAACGCTCTCACAGACCTCCGCGAGAGCTACGCGCTCGAGGTCAGCTCACCCGGCCCCAAGCGCCCGCTGACCAAGCCGGAGCACTTCCAGCGCTTCGTCGGTCGCCGCGCCCGTGTGCGCACCGCTGCGTGCGCCGGGGTGGCGGAGCCCGCCAGCGTGGTCGGCGAGCTGATCGGCGCCAGCGCACACGAGGTCACCCTCGCCGCGCCGGAGGGGATCGTCGCGATCCCCTACGCCGCGATCAAGCGGTCCCATCTGGTGGAGGAGTAGGCACATGTCACGTGAGATCCTGGATGCGATGAACGCGCTTGCGCGCGAGAAGGGCATCGAGCCCGAGAAGCTGATGGTCGCGCTCGAGGACGCACTGCTTTCGGCCTACAAGAAACAGCCCGGCTCGGCGAAGTACGCGCGGGTCGAGATCGACCGCGAGACCGCGGACTTCCGCGTGATCGAGCTGATCATCCCCGAGCGCCTCGAGGCCCACCTGATCGTCGAGACGATCGACGAGGCGACGACGATCGACCCCGAGACCGGCGAGATGCGCGAGCCCGAAGACCCCGAGATCGATCCGGCCAAGTTCGAGCAGTACCGCGACCAGATCGAGGAGCGCGACGTGACGCCCGGCGACTTTGGGCGAATCGCCGCGCAGACCGCCAAGCAGGTGATCCTGCAGAGGATCCGCGAGGCCGAGCGCGACATGATGTACGAGGAGTACCGCGACCGCGTCGGCGAGCTGATCACCGGCATCGTGCAGCAGTCCGATTCGCGCTACACGCTGGTCCAGCTGCGCGAGCGCGTGGAGGCGCTGCTGCCGAAGTCCGAGCAGGTCGACGGCGAGCGCTACGACCACTCGCAGCGGATCAAGGCCGTGATCAAGGAGGTCTCGCCCTCGACGAAGGGCCCGAGCATCATCGTCTCGCGCCGCGACACCGAGCTGATCAAGAAGCTGTTCGAGCTGGAGGTCCCCGAGATCGCCGACGGCCTGGTCGAGATCGCCGGCGTCGCCCGCGAGCCGGGCTACCGCTCCAAGATCGCCGTCATCTCGCACGCCGACGGCGTCGATCCGGTCGGCGCCTGCGTCGGCCCGCGCGGCTCGCGCGTGCGCATGGTCGTCTCCGAGCTGCGGGGCGAGAAGATCGACATCATTCCCTACAACGACGAGCCGGCGCGCTTCGTCGCCAAGGCGCTCTCACCGGCGCGCGTGCGCGAGGTGCTGGTCGACGACGCGGCCAAGCAGGCGACGGTGATCGTTCCCGACGACCAGCTCTCGCTGGCGATCGGCCGCGAAGGCCAGAACGCGCGACTTGCGGCGCGGCTGACGGGCTGGCGCGTGGACATCAAGTCCGAGAGCGAGTTCGCCGCCGAGGAGGCCGAGCAGGGCTACGGCGAGCAGCTCGAGGCTTCGGGTCGCTGCGCGGCTGTGATGAGCAACGGCCGTCGCTGCCCCAACGCGTCGCTGCCAGGATCGCGCTACTGCGGACTCGAAGCTCACCAGGCGCTCGAGACCGCCGTCGCGGGGGCTAACCAGGCGCTCGAGACCCCCGTCGAGACCCCCGTCGAGACCGCAGCCGAGGGTCCTGCCGTCGCGGCTCCTGCCGTCGAGGCTCCTGCAGCCGAGGCTCCCCCCGTCGAGGGTCCTGCCGTCGAGGGTCCCGCCGTCGAGGCTCCTGCCGTCGGGGGGCCCGCCGTCGAAGGGCCGGCGTCATAGCCGGCTCGCAGCCGCCGCTGCGGCGCTGCGCAGGATGCGGGCGAAGGGCGCCAAAGCACGAACTCGTGCGCTTGGCGATCGGCGACGGCGTGCTGCTCGTCGACCGCGACCAGCGCATGCCGGGCCGGGGCGCCTATGTGTGCTCGGACGCCTGCCTCGCGCGCTCGCGGCGCCGCGGTGGCCTGCAGCGCGCATTTCGCCGGTCGTTCTCGATTGACGCACAGACCGTAGAATCGGTGCGCTGATGGCAAAGAAACGCGTGCACGAGATCGCGAAGGCCCAGGGCCTGAGCACCAAGGAGCTGCTGGTCAAGCTGCAGGCTGCGGGAATCGACGCGAAGGCCGCGGCCTCGAGCGTCGACGAGGAGCTGGCGCTGCGCGCGCTCGCGAGCAACGGCGCAGCCTCGGCAAAGCCCGCGGCGCCGGCCGCCAAGCCGGCCGCCAAGCCGGCCGCCGATTCCCACGCCTGAGTCGCCCGCCGTGGCCCAGCAGGGGGGCGCCCTCGACGCCGTCACCAAGCCCGGGCTCTTCGCCCGGCTCATCAAGGTCGAGCACAGCGTCTACGCGCTTCCGTTCGCCTATGCCGGCGCCTTTCTCGCCGCCCAAGGCATGCCCACCCCGAGACAGCTCGCCTGGATCACGGTGGCCATGGTCGGGGCGCGCAGCTCCGCCATGGCCCTCAACCGTCTGATCGACGCCGGCATCGATGCGCGCAACCCGCGCACCGCGGAGCGGGAGATCCCGGCGGGGCGCCTCGGCCTCCGGGAGGTCTGGGCCTTCACGCTGGTCTCGATGGCGCTGCTGGTGCTGGCGGCGTTCCACTTGTCGCCGCCGTGCCGCTTCCTGTGGCCTATCCCCTTGGCGGCGTTCGTGCTGTACCCATACACCAAGCGCTTCACCTGGGCCTGTCACTACTTCCTCGGTCTCACCCTCGGTCTCGCTCCGGCGGCGGCTTGGGTCGCGGTGACGGGCGCTGTCGCCCCTCAGGCCTGGCTCCTGTTCCTGGCCGTCGGTCTCTGGGTCGGCGGCTTCGACGTCATCTACGCGATCTTCGACCTCGACTTCGCCCGCCGAGAGGGCATCCACTCGCTGCCGGTCAAGATCGGCTGGCGGCGTTCGCTGCTCGTGGCGGCGCTCTCGCATCTGGCCGCGGTGGGCCTGCTCCTGGCCGTCGGCCCGCTGCTCGGCTTGGGGTGGGTCTTCGTCGCCGGCTGCCTGCTGGTCGCGGCCCTGCTTGCCTGGTCGCACGTCGACATCGCCCGCCGCGGTC
>PMKB01000050.1 GCA_003157595.1 Solirubrobacterales bacterium | reverse complement strand
GTACCTCACGGACCGGATCGGTGGTCCGACGGTCTTCGAGAACATCCTCGCCGGCAAGAAGAACGCGTGGAACAATTCGGCAATCACTGGCGCGCTGACTGACATCCAGACACTCGTCAACGATGGCGCCTTCGAGACTGGCTACAACAGCATCGACTTCCCCGCCAGCGACCCGCTCGTCTACAGCGGCAAGGCAGTTATGCAGCTGATGGGCTCGTGGGACGTGTCGAGCATCCTCGGCGAGGATGCGACCTTCGTGACCGGTGGCCACCTCGGCCAGGCTCCGTTCCCGGCCGTCACCGGCGGCAAGGGCAGCCCGAAGGATCTCGCCGGCAACACCGTCTCGGGCTACCTCGCGATCGCCAAGCACGCCAGTGCGGCGCAGAAGGCAGTCGCCCAGCAGTTCCTCTCGACGGCGTTCGAGACGGAGTCGTACGCCTCCGGTGAGGTCCTAGCCGGTCAGGTTCCGGTCATCAACGGCACGGGCGGTCTCCTGGCGTCGAGCAACGTGGCCAGCTACCTCGAGGCGCAGTTCAGCAACGTCAAGGCGGCGCCGTTCTTCCAGTACTCCTGGGACCAGTCGGTGCCCCCGGCTCAGGCGCAGCCGATGCTCACGAACCTGGGCGACGTCTTCGACCTAACATCGACACCAGCGCAGTTCGTCTCGGCCCTGGACACGGGCAGCTCGTGAGCGAGGTGCGCGAGCCAATCCGCCGCGCATACTCACATGAGCACGGTCGCTCAGGGTAGGGCGCCGTCCGTTGCACCCAACCGGCGCTCCCGCATCACGCGGGAGCGCCGCTTGGCTGACTTGGTGGGGCTGGGCCCGATCACGATCCTCTACGGGGTCTTCGTGCTCGTGCCCATCGTCGGCCTTGGCGTGCTCAGCTTCTTCCGCTGGAACGGGCTGGGCACGCCGCACTGGGCTGGCCTCGCCAACTGGCGCGAATTCGTTAACGATCCGATCGCGCACCAATGCCTTGTCGTGACGCTCAAGGTCGTCATCCTCAGCTGGCTCATCCAGACGCCGCTCTCGCTTGCGCTCGGCCTGTTTGTGGCGGGTCGTCAGCGTTGGCGCACGGTCTACGCCACGATCTTCGTACTGCCGCTGCTGCTGTCGACCGCGGGCGTCTCGCTGATGTGGGGGGCGCTGCTCAATCCGAGCCTGGGCGGGCTCGCCTACCTCGCTCACACCTGGCACATCAGCTGGCTGGAGCAGAACTGGCTCGGGAGCTTGAACCTCGCGCTGCCGACGCTGGTCGTGATCCTCTCGTGGCAGTTCATTCCATTCCACACGCTGCTCTATCAAATGGGCCGCCGGAACATCCCCGAGGTTCTCTACGAAGCGGCGGCAGTCGACGGTGCAAGCCACTGGCAGACCTTCTGGCACCTCACGCTCCCCCAGCTGCGCTACACGATCGTCACCTCGTCGGTGCTCATCGTCGTCGGCTCGCTCACGTATTTCGACATCTTCTACATCCTCACAGACGGCGGGCCAGGGAATGAAACTCGGGTTCTGTCGCTGTGGATGTACTCACAAGCCTTCCAGTACGACAACTTCGGCTACGCGGCCGCGCTCGGCGTGGTGGTCGGGGTTCTCGCGATCCTCGCCGCGGGCCTGATAATCCGCCTGACCGGATTCGGCTCGCTCCGCAGCGAACAGGCTGGAATCGCGTGAGCTGCCGCGACGACACGGTGCAGGCGGCAGCTCCGATCGCGCGACGACGGGCGCAGGCGACAGACCACGCGGAGTTCTCGTGAGTAGTGCAGCCGTTCAGCCACCCCTCGACAGTGAGCCCAACCAAGGCGCGCCGGTGACCGGTCGGCCGCGCGGGGACGCTCGGCGATCGACCCGGAGAAGCGTGCGCCGCCTGCGACGGAGTGCAACGGTCGCGCTCGCGACCGTCTGGCTCCTGATCGTGCTGATACCGCTGTACTACATGCTGCTCGCGACCTTTCGCACCGAGGGCACCTATCTCACGGCCGACCCGTGGCTACCCACGGGCAAGCTCACCTTTTCGAGCTACACGACCGTGTTCGGCGCGGGACTCGGCCGCTACTTCCTGAACAGCCTGCTCGTCACGGTCGTCAGCCTCGCCCTGATCCTCGTTCTCTCACTCGGGGCTGCGTTTCGCGTGATGCGCCGGGCGACGCCCGCATCACGGAACTTCATGAAGCTCGTCGTGATCGGCCTGGCGATCCCGTTCCAGGCGATCATCGTGCCCGTCTACCTCCTCGTCATCAAGCTCGGCCTCTACGACAGCCCGACCGAGGCGGGGGTGATCCTGGTCCTCAGCGCCACCGCGGTGCCGATCTCGGTACTGATCATGGTCAGCTTCGTCCGCGACATCCCAAGCGAGCTCTACGACGCAATGGGCGTCGACGGGGCTCACGAGTGGACCGTATTCTGGAAGCTTGTCTGGCCACTCTCCCGCCCCGTGCTCAGCACGCTCGCGATCTACGACGGCCTCAACGTCTGGAACAACTTCCTCGTGCCGCTCGTCCTCACCTCCACCCCGAGCCACGCGCTCCTGCCGCTCGGCCTGTTGCATTTCCAAACCCAGTTCACCATCAATGTGCCCGCCATCATGGCGGCCGTGTGGCTGTCGATGCTGCCGCTTCTCGTGCTCTTCCTCGTGATGCGCAGGCAGGTCATCCGCGGACTCGGCGGGATTGCTCTGCGGTGAAAAGCAGCGAGCGCTAGAAAGGCACGCAAAGATGGCCACGATCGAGTTGGAGAACGTAAAGAAGGTCTATCCGAACGGCTTTGAGGCTGTTCACGGGATTGACCTGCAGATCGCAGAGGGCGAGCTGATGGTCCTCGTGGGCCCATCCGGATGTGGCAAGACGACGGTGCTGCGGATGATCGCCGGCCTCGAGGACATCACCGCGGGGGTCGTGCGAATCGGCGAGCAGGTCGTCAACGACCTCCCACCGACGGACCGCGACATCGCAATGGTCTTCCAGAACTACGCGCTCNNCGATGGGCCGCGCAATCGTCCGCCGCCCGTCAGCATTCCTGATGGACGAGCCGCTCTCGAACCTCGATGCGAAGCTGCGTGTCCAGATGCGTGCCGAGGTCACGAAGATCCAGCGCACCGTCGGCGTCGCCACGGTCTACGTCACACACGATCAGATCGAGGCGATGACACTGGGCGATCGCGTCGCGGTGATGCGCGCCGGCGAGCTGCTGCAGTGCGACACGCCACAGGTGCTCTATGACCGGCCGAGCGACCTGTTTGTAGCCGGCTTCATCGGCTCGCCCGCGATGAACCTCTATGAGGCGACCCTAGGCGACGACTGCAAGACGGCCCGCGTCGGCTCGCAGGAGGTCCCGCTGCCCGCGTGGGCGCGGGCGCGCGGCTCGGGCCTTGCGACCTACGCAGGTAAGCCCCTGATCGTGGGTATGCGGCCCGAGAGCCTGTCCGCCGCAGGCGAGGACGCCGAGGCGGCGATCGTCGGCCGGGTCGATCTCGTCGAGGCGCTCGGCAGCGAGCTCCAGGTGCACTTCACGCTCGACGCCCATCGTGTCCTTGTAGACGAGCCGACCGACGCCGACACGCTGGCGAGCAGCGGCGCGGGCGTCGCGAGGATCGATCCGCACGTCGCCGCGAAGACGGGCGAGCAGATGCGCTTCGCCATCGACCTCGACGCCATGCACTTTTTCGATCCGGACACGGGAGGCGCTATACGGGCCGAACCCAGCCCGGTCTCGCCCGCGCCGATGCCAGTGCTGGGCTCTTCGGCGCCGCACTCATAGCGGGTTAGCGATCGGGCCGTGCGACTCGCATCCCTGCGGGTACCGGCGGTTCCAAGCGGGTTTAGGACCTCGAAGGGCGGCGAGGCCCTAGACGCGCCGCGCCGGCGGGCATGCCCAGCGATCAGGTACGCGAGCGGTCGCGCTCGTTCTTGCGGCTGCCCGCGTCGACCCCCAGCACGATCTGCGGCGAGCGAGCCGGGTCCAACCAGCGCAACACCTCGAGTAGCCCCGCCACGTCTGATCGCTTCCGCCCGTTTGGACGAGCGTGGCAGAGCCCGAGGGAAGGGGAACGCCCCCGACTCATCACGGCATCATGGACTTGCGGGAATAACGTAGGTGACCAGCGATCGAGGCGGCAGCATCGAGGTGAAGCGGTTGTTTCTCACAGCGACGGCGGGCTGCGCGGCCACGTCGTGGGATCCATTGGTCAGGTACGGAGTGGCCCTGAGTCCGTGGACCTGGCGTAGCGAGAGGGTGGTGGTCTGCTCGGTCCGGGCCGTGTTCAGCACGACCACCGCGACCGAGCCATTCTGGTTGCGGAACGCGGTCAGCTCCAGGCTCTGGTCAGCGGTCGAGGTCCCGATTCGCACAGCGCCGGGCCGGACGAATCGGCTGTAGTTCGCGAATGCCCACAGGCGGCCCGACGTGGCTACGGCCTTGCCCTTGATCTCGATGAGCCCCTCGTTGTCCCCGTTCTCCGACGGAGTGGTCGAGCCCCACCAGTAGAGGAACGCGTTCAGGCTCGCCGCGGTCAGCCCGGTGTAGATGTTCTGCGCCCAGCTGAATCCGGACGCGGGGTAGCCGTCGTCCCAGGCCGGGTCCCACCGCTGGTACGTGGACCACTCGGTCTCCCAGACCGGCTTGGTCCACCCGGACAGCGGCGAGTCGGGCGGTGCGGTGTAGCCGTGGCTGGTGAACAGCGCCGTGAAGCGGTTCGCCACCGCGTCGGCCTCGATCGCGGCGGCGTACTGCTGCGCGAGGTCCCAGCCCTCGGTGGCGCAGCACTCGGGCTTCGTAGGCAGCCCTGACCGCAGCAGCGTCGGGCCGAGGAACTCCATGAAGTTCGCGGTCTGCGCTGGGCTCATGATCATGCTGTCGTAGCCGGGCCCATAGTTCGCCTCGTTTTCCGGGCCGACGTAGCTGAGCGGGACACCCGCCGCGGCGTAATCCTTCGCGTACTGTGCGAGGTAGTTCGCGTAGGCTTGGCGCCAGTCGCCGCTGGTGCAGGTGGCGCCAGGCACGCCGCACAGGGCGCCGCCGTTGATCTGCGAGTGGTTGTTCTTCATGAAGGCTGGGGCGCTCCAGGCGTCCGCGAACACGTTGGTGACGCCGTAGTCGGCCTTGATCTGCTTGGCGAACCACAGCTGGCCCTGATCCTGGTCGACGGCCGACAGCGGCACGTAGGTGGGCGGGGCGATTGGGCTGCGCGGCGCCTTGGGCTCGATCGTGATATCCGGGTCGGCGCTGATCTCGTTGCGCAGGATGGTCAGGCCCGCCCCTCTGGTCGGGCTGTAGAGCAAGCTCAGTACCTGCTGCTGGACCGCGGACGGGGCGTACATGACCGTCTCCGCCTGCTTGAACGCCTCCGAAGCGCCGAAGCCGATGATGCGCTGATACTGCGTGGCGCCGTTGATCGTGACGCTGGCCTGCACCGCGGTCCTCGCCTCGGCGCCGCCCGCCGCCGCGTAGAGCGCCGTCGGGGCGGCGAGGACGAGCGCCGCGGCC
>PMKB01000280.1 GCA_003157595.1 Solirubrobacterales bacterium | reverse complement strand
GCCGCAGGCGTCGGCCGCGGACGCCGCTCTCCAAGTACAGGAGATCTTGCACGGTGAGTACGAACGGGACCTCTCCTCTCGCACGCCAGCCGGTGTTACCTGCGAAGTGAACGAGATCGACGCACGCGCGGCGCGCCCAATGACGACCCATCGGGCCATCGAGTACCGGATAAGGCCATCGATCCGCGCGCACGACGCCGGCGAGGTCACCTGGAGCCAGAGCCGGATCCCCCAGCCAAACCACCTCGACGTCAGCGGTCAGATTCCGAACGATATTGGTGATGACCTGGGCGATGCCCAAGCCGCGGCCCACGAGCCGTGCGTCGATTGCCACGCGCATGGCGAACAGCTAGCCCTTCACTTGCGCAGCTCTCGGGATGTCTTGGGCGCTAGTGACCAGGTAGGTCACGTCGTCGATCTGCCAGCCGCTTGCGCCGTCGACGAGCGTCATCGTCAACGGAACCTCGATGGCAGGACCCGAGCTAGCCGGCCCTTGTGGGATGATCAGCACGCGCACCGTCGCGACGGCTCTTTGTGTTACTACGCGTACGACGATGGGCGATCCGAGCGCACTCCCCACGGTATCGACCGCCTTGCGTAAGGCCTGATGACCGACGCTTCGCTGGGCACGGGCGCTGGTAAGGCTGAACACCGCTGGCACGTCGTCCGATTGAACCGCCCTGAACCAGGACATCAACGCAGCCTCGGGAGTCCTTGCGTTGATCTGCGTTGACCGCTGCACTCGCGTGGGTGGAACGACGAGAGACCTACCGGCCTGCGACGCCCCGAGGCCGGTTGCAACCAGCACTGTCGCGCAGCATCCAGCGACCACCGCAACGACCGCGAAGATCGACCACCCGCGACGGCGCGGGGAGCGATTTGCACGCGCCACATAATCAGGCGCACCAATCCCAGTAATCAGGGGGCTCCGGTGGCTGAACGCGAGCCGCTACTCGCCGCCGCATTCATTGCTTGCGCGCTTTGAAGCAGATACGTGGCGTCGTCGACCTGCCACCCGACCGGGCTCTTAACCATCGTAAACGTGACGGGTACCTCGTTCACCGGAGTCGGCTTGCCGGGCGCAAAGCCTAGGACTAACACCTCGACGGTTGTTGTGCCTCCATGTGTGACGACCCTTTGGATTGATGGCTCGCCCAGCGCGTAGCCGACGGTGCGCACCGCGTAGTGCAACGCGCCGACACCAACGTTTCGGCGCACGCCGCTGCTGGTTAACGCCAAGACGCTGGCGTAGTCACGGTACTGGACAGCCTGAAACCACTCGAGCAAGGCGCCCTTCGCGGTTGAGCGTCCAGCCTCGGTAATTTCCTTTGCCGTCACTAGGTTTCGAAGCATGCCCGCCGAACGCGTGGGGGGCGTTGCGGTTGAGTCGCCGCAGCTCAGGACTAGCACACTGGCAAGCAGACACACCGCGGCCGCGAGTAGGTGGGGAGGAGCAACGAATCCGCGAGCATTTGAAAGCAACCGCATTGGACTAGAGGCGGCGCGCGTTTGGTGGGCCCAAACACAGACGCACGTGCACTCCAGCGATTGTGCCCGCAGCGATGACGCGGTCGCAGTTACACCGAGCCATCAGGTGAGGAGACAGATCGTGGTAGCCAGGCAGGTCATGCGCTCCACATTACCAGGCTGTCTTTTCGCCCAGCGGTCACATCTCTCACGAGCGCGTGGCGGAGCAACACCGGCGTGAGGAAGCGCTGCAGTTTGCGGATCGCCACGGGATCAAGAGTGCGGCTCCGCGGCGACGACGGTACCCGCATGACGCTGGGCAAGGTCCCCGACGATCAATGTCGCCGAGACTTGGTGGTTCGCCCTCTACCTGATGGCGGCCGCCGAGGAGGAGTGCTCTCACTGCAGCGTCACAGCCATGCCGGTCCCGCGCTGCGGATCGGAGTTCGTTCAACGAGTCGACGCCGGCGCGTCTGCCGCAGGCGTCTGAGACGCGTGAACGTCGCGGCGCAGGCGGATGACGAGCACAGCGAGGCGCCAGATCAGGACCGTCGCGGTGACGGTGAGACCGATCGCGCAGGCCAATGTTCCGCCATCGAGACCATGGCTAGGGGCAATCAGCAGCACAAGGACGACGTTTATCACCGCGCCGAGGCCGGTGGCTGGCACGATCCACCAGCGGTCGGTCGGGGAGGTGGCCAGCACGATGAGCGAGAAAAAGCTGAGAAACGACAGTGGCGTAAGGACTGCGAACGGCGGCAGCGCGTGCGCGACGGCCGGCCCCAAGTGCCCGAAGAGGATCCGGGAGACCGGGTCGGCTGTGACGAGCAGCCCGACGCCCAAGACAAGCCCCGCCACGAGGACCACCGAGCCGGTCCGGCGGATCAGCGTAAGTTGATCCTTGTGACGGCTCGCTCCGTGAGCATCTGCGATGAAAGGGGCGGCTGCCGTTGCGAGCCCGCCGACTACGTACTGGGCGAGCTGGTACAAGCGCCACGTGCTCTCGAACCCGGCTCCGACCGCCGTCCCCGAGATCGTGCTCAGCAAGACCGTGTCAAAGCGCCCGCTCGCGAGAACGCACAACTCACCGAAGCCGAGCGGCAGCGCCGCTCGGCGCAGTTCTCTGATCCGGCTCCGGCGAGCTGCGCGGTAGAACCTACGAAGGACCAGCGCGGCTGGAGTCGACGCGACGACTGTCCCCGCCGCTATGCCCGCACAAGTCGCCGCGGCGGAACCACTTGCAGCAGCCACGCCGACGCCCGCGAATCCGCCGAGCCGACTGAGCGTCACGATAATCGCCGGACGCCTGAATTCGCCGCACGCACGCAAGAGACCGTCGGCGCCGGAGACGAGCACTGTCACCGCACCGGCAGCCGCGATCAGCGCGACGGGTGCGCGGGCGGCCGCGGGCAAGACGAGCACGGCGAGCAGCGTGACCGCAAAGGCTGCGGCGGCGCTTGCGAGGTACGTACACGCAGCGCCACGCAGCAGCTCGTTGGTCTCTCCTGGGAAGGCCGCGATGCGCGCCGGTAGCACCGTTACGGCTGCTTGTGAGAGGCCGAAATCGCCCATTGCCTGGGCGATCACGAGGACACCCTGAGCGATCGCTGTGGCGTCGAACTCGCGTGGCGGGAGGACATGTGCCAAAACCGAAAACAGCGTGAGGCTGAGCCCGCCTTGCAAGAGCAGATAGGCGAAGCGCCAGGCGGTCGCGCGTGGAAGACGGGCTGCATCGAAGGAAGCCATGGCGCGCGACAACAATNNTACCCTTTCGCGGGGTCAGGGACCGGGCCGGCAGCAGTGATGGGCTGCAAGGCCTAGACTTGAGCGGCGGCAGTGGCGTCGCTGAGGTAGCCGAGTTGGTGAGCGGCCTAGAAACAGAATCGAGCGTGGCGGCCTGGATGGCTCTGATCAGGGCACGCAGAGAGCCGTGAACGGTCTGCACGTCGCCACCGCCGAGGCGCATCCAGACGCGCCGCTTCTGACGATAGGGGCCGTCGTGACCGCCACCAACGCCGC
>PMKB01000071.1 GCA_003157595.1 Solirubrobacterales bacterium | reverse complement strand
GCCCGCGAGACCGTCAAACACGGCCTCACCGGGGTGCTCTTCCGCGAGCAGACCGTCCCATGCCTCATTGACGCTCTGAGCGCCTGCGCAGAACTGACGACGCCGCCCGAACAGATCGCCGCAAACGCCGCGCGATTCTCCGTGGGGGCCTTTGCCGACGGCCTGAAGCGGGCCATCGCGGCGGCGCGAGAGCAGCGCGCGCTGGACATTTCCCCGCGTTTGCCGATGAGTGTCCTATGACTGAGGTCGAGAGCCGCTTCCCGGCGGGCCAGCATGACGCGGATGCGCACGGCGAGACGGCCGACATACGCGCATACTTCGCCCCGGTCCTGCGCCGCTGGTGGCTCGTCCTCGGAATCGCGATTCTGGCTGCCGGGGGCACGTATGCGCTTACTCAACGTGAGGCCAAGACCTACACGACCACGGCGCGCGTATACGTGCAGAACGCAGACCCTGCATCGTCGGTGACGACCGGGCCTCCGCTTGCACCGCCGGGCGCCGTGCAGCTGCAGAACGTGTCAANNGCGATCACAGACACGGTCTACCGCCAGCTCGTCGTTCCCGCCGGTTCCGTGACGTCGGTGACAGTCGCCCCCGAAACAGTCGCGAGCTACGTAGATATCACCGTCTCGGCGGACTCTCCAGCGCTGGCGGTGCGGCTGACCACGGCCTACTTCGAGGCGTTCAAGGCCGCGCAGGACGCCGCCGTGACGGCGGCGGCGAAGACCGCCGCGGCCGCCGCTGAGGCGACGCTCCGAGCGATCCCGATCAACGCCTCTACCCAGACGCAGCGGGCCGCGCTGGTCGTTCAGATCGACCAGTACGACACGGCGTCTCGCGATCCCCAACCTGGCGTTGGGCTGGTCGACCCGGCGCCAATGCCGACGGCTCCGTCGTCGCCGCGGCCCGCGCACGACGCGGCATTGGCGGGCATCGTCGGCCTGCTGCTCGCCATCGTGCTTGCCTTCGCGCTTGATCTGCTCGACCGCCGCCTCGTGCGCGTATCGACGGTCCAGTCGCTTTACGGCCGGCCGGTGGTCGCGGTCCTACCGCACGTGGCCAGTGCGACAGCACACCCAAATGGCTCCTTCTTGACGCCGCCCGAGTTCGTCGAGGTGATGCGCAGCCTGCGCGTTAATCTGCGGCTCGCGACGAGCGATCGCGAGCTCAAGAGTGTTCTCGTCACGAGTGCATTGCCTTCGGAGGGAAAGTCGACGATCGTGCGCGACCTGGCGTTCGGCTATGCAGACGCGGGCGAGCGAGTGCTCGTGATCGATTGCGATCTGCGCCGTCCGAGTGTCGCGCGCCTGTTCGGTGTTGCTCCGTCGGTCGGACTCACGCAGGTGTTGCGACGCGAGGTGAGCCCAGCCGACGCCGCGGTCACTGTGTTTCGCACGAGTGGGTCCGCTTCCAACGGCGCGACACGGCACGCTATGGCGACCGGCGACCCG
This sequence comes from Solirubrobacterales bacterium, assembly GCA_003157595.1. Lineage (GTDB taxonomy): Bacteria > Actinomycetota > Thermoleophilia > Solirubrobacterales > Solirubrobacteraceae > Palsa-513. Next base: position 10,453 of record PMKB01000071.1, on the reverse strand, counting down.
CGTGCCCACGGCTCGATTGATGTCATCACACACGGCGATCGGGTCGAAAGCCCAGTGGCGCTCCTGTCGTCAAGCACGATGACGGCGCTGCTCGCGACAGCCGCGGCGCAGTACGACGTCGTGCTCCTAGACACCTCGCCAATTCTGACGGTCAGCGATGCCGTGCCGCTGCTCGACCAGGTCAGCGCCGTGCTGTTCGTAGCGCGGCTCGGCGTCACGACACGTGCGGCAGCGGAGCGGCTCAGCGAGCTCGGCCAGCGCGTCCCGGCGATGAACCTCGTCGGCATCGTTGTCAACGACATGCGCGGGAATCACCCTGATGAGGGCTACAACACCTACAGCAAGTACGGCTACGCCTACGCGCACCCGGAGACCACTACGGTTGAGCAGACGGCAGAGGTGTATGCGGCGCCGCTGGCGGCCGACGCGGACCTGGTCGGCGAGACGCCACCACCACGCGGATCCTCATCGTCCTACAGCCCAACGTTCCCCTACGACGCGGCCACGCCGTACGGCGCGGCGGCCACGCCCTATGACCCGGCAACGCCGTATGACCCGGGATAAGCAGCCCCCGCGTCAATGAACGCACCTGCTAGCGCGGTGAGTCATTTGATGCGACGATCGCGGACGGTCTTCCTGGACGGCCTCGCTCTCGATCGTTTACGGGTGCTCGTGCTCGGCATTGCGGTAGCCGGCGCGACAACAGCCGCCGTCACCTACGCGCCCGTGTCGTCCTCGCTGCTGATCGTGGCAGCGGCCGCTCTGGCCGGCGCTGTCGTGCTCTTCGCCTCGCCGACCCTCGCGGCCGCCCTCCTCGGTTTGTCGATCCCCGAACTCCAAGACTTGACGGGCGGCCATCTCGGCGTACATGTCGCGGCGAGCGACATCGTGCTCGTGCTCGTCACCACGCGGATCCTTGCCGATGCCACCGTGATGCGGAGGTTTGCGGCAATGCGCGCTCTCCGGCCCGTCCGGCTAGCCGCCATCCAATACGCGTGGTTCATCCTAGTACTGCTCGTTCTGCACGCGAGCCTCGACTCGGGGGTCAAGAGCCTCCAACGGATCGAGCTGTTCGTCATCCCGATGCTCGTCGGCGCATACGTAGCGATCCGCCGTGATCACATGCTCCTCCTGCGGGCCTATGTGATCGCGACCACGGTGCTTGCGATCGCCTGGCCAATCCTCAACTCGCACGGGTTGGCCGGCCAGTTCCAGAAGAACCCGGTTGGCCAGCTGATCGTGGGCGCGATCTTGCTTCTGGTCGCCGTGCGCGGTTTGCGGCGCTTGTGGCCATGCATGCCGCTCCTACTGCTCGGTCTAGGACTGACTGCGAGCCGCGGAGCACTGCTCGCGTTGGTCGTGGGATTGGTTGTGCTGTCGGTCATGTCCGGCGGCGCCCGCCGCCGGATCCTCGTTACGCGTACGCTCGCGCTCGTGTTGATCGGAGCTGCCATCTACCCGTGGCTACCCAGCGATGTCACCTCCCGGCTGACCAGCTACACCACCACGGCCGGGGTGGCAGGCAGCTTCGCCATCGACGTTCGGGACGCGTACGACCATGACGCGGAGCAGCTGATCTCCGAGCATCCATGGACGGGCGTGGGCGTTGGAAACTACATTGCCGGAAGCCCAATCAACCTAACTCAGACCACGGATCCACATGAGGTCGTTTTGCTGGAGGCGGCCGAAGGTGGCTACCTCTTCGCCGCAAGCTTCATAGTCCTCATTCTCGGCGGAGCGTTCGCGCTCTGGCGTCTACGCCGGGTCGAGCTCGCCGCCGTCGCTGCCGCCGTACTGCTCGCGACGGCTGCCCACGGCCTCGTCGACGTCTATTGGGTGCGGGGAAACCCGCTGCTTGGCTTCCTGCTCGTCGGCATGGCCTGCGGTCTCGCGACGCGTCGGCAGCGAGGGGCGACGGCGTGAGTAGCCGGTCGATACATGCCGTGGTTGTTGCGTACAACGCGCCAGCACAACTTTCTGACTGCCTCGCCGCTTTGGGCCGGCAGCTTCCCGTTACGGTTGTAGACAACTCGTCGTCGGCCGAGGTGGCTGCGCTCGTTGAACGGCACGGTGCCGTTTACGTCGATCCGGGAAGCAACCTGGGCTTCGCAGCCGGTGTGAACGTGGCATTGGGCCGCCTGGAGGGCCAGCACGTGGACGTCGTCCTCGTCAATCCCGATGCAATTGTTACGCCAGGGGCGCTTCGCACACTCCACGCGTTTTTGCAGCAAGAGGAGAACATACGTGTGGCCGCAGTGTCCCCGCGTCTCGTCGATTCCGAGAACACTGAGCAGCGACTCGCTTGGCCGTTCCCCACCCCCGCACGGATGTGCGCCGAGGCGCTCGGGCTCGGACGGCTGCCGGCTCGCGCCCGGTTCCTTGTGGGAGCTGTGCTTCTCCTGCGCGAGGAGGCCATCGCGGACGTCGGCTTATTCGACGAGCGGTTCTTCCTGTACGCGGAGGAGGCCGACTGGCAGCGGCGGGCGTGCCAGCGGGGCTGGACGTCCGCGGTCTGTGCTGAGGCCGTGGCGCACCATGCAGGAGCAGGCACGAGCACAGACAGCATCCGGCGGGAAATGCTCTTTCATGCAGCTCAAGAGACCTACATCAGAAAGTGGTACGGGCCGGCGGGCTGGTGGTTGTATCGCTCCGCCGCCTGCCTCGGCGCCGGTGTGCGGACCCTGGTGCTGACGAAAGACCGCCGCAGGGAGGCGGCCCGCCGGGCGATGCTCTACTTCCGGGGTCCGCGCCGCTCCGCGGCGCTGGGGAGCGATTGACCGATGCCTAGCGTGGTCCACGTTGTCGTGACGGGGCAGTTCGCCGGTGTCGAGCGCTACGTCTGCGACGTGGCGACCGAAACGGTGAGCCGCGGATGGGACGTGGTCGTCGTGGGCGGCCACCCGCGACGTATGCCCGACACGCTTGGCGACCGCGTGCGGTGGGAGCCGGGCGCTACGCCGCTCGAAGCCGTGAGAGCGCTCAGGAGACTCGGACAGGCGGACATTTGCCACGCGCACATGACGGCGGCGGAGGCCGTAGCGGTAGCGACGCGCCGCCTGCACCATGGCGAGATCGTCAGCACCCGGCACTTTGCCGCACGTCGCGGCGCGAGCCCTCTTGGCCGCATCGTCGCCCCGTGGATCGCTGCAGGCCTTACACGCGAAGTCGCGATCAGCGCATTCGTAGCGGCCCGACTCGAGCGCGCGCCCGATGCTGTCGTCGTCTCCGGCGTTCCTCGATCGCCGTGCCTGTGGATGGCCGCAAATAGAGTGGTGTTGGTGCTCCAACGCCTCGAGCCGGAAAAGGACACGCTGACTGCGCTGCGCGCCTGGCAGACGTCGCAACTCGTCGACGACGGCTGGTCCTTGCGGGTTGTCGGCGAGGGGTCCCAGCGTGGCCTGCTTGAGCAGTGGGTTGCAACAGAGGCTGTTGAGGGTGTGACGTTCACCGGTTGGACGGACGACGTGCCCGCCGAGCTTCGCCGTGCGGGCATCGCCATCGCCAGCGCTCCGGCCGAGCCGCTCGGGCTAGCTGTGCTCGAGGCGATGGCTGCTGGCGTCCCGGTAGCTGCGTGCGCGTCCGGTGGTCACCTCGAGACGGTCGGACAGCTCGTCGACGCGAGACTCTTCCCGCCCGGAAACCAAAGCGCAGCGGCCGGGGCACTACGCTCGATGTTGCCCGACAAGACCCGCACATGCCTGTCAGCCAGAGGCCGGGAGCTGGCATCTGAGCTGTTCACCATCGAGGGTCACGTCGAGCACCTTTTCGTCGAGTACGACCTCGCTTGTGGCGACTCGGCCGTCCGGAGCACCGACGTCGTCGCCGCGGAGCAGACGTGAGCGCTACCGACATACCCCAATCAGCGTCGGCCGCCGCCCAGCTGCCTCTTCCACGCGAACTCGTGGTGTGCTCGCTCGAGCCGTGGGACGAGGTTCGACGCCGGAATCATTTCTTTGNNGTTACGGGGCTCGGCATCGCTCCGTGTCCTCTTCGTCGAGCCCCCGGCAGACTTGTTGTTCGACCTCACCCACCGCAGGTGGCCGATGAGGCCCGGCATCCGCTCATTGCGCGACGACGGGCGCTTGAACGTCCTGCGCCCACTAAAGGCGCTTCCCCGCCGATTCGACTCGCTTGCCGACAGACGACTTCAAAGCCGGGTCATAGGCGCAGCTCGACGACTCAAGCTCACGCGTCCAACGCTGTGGCTTAACGACATCAACTACGCACCCCTGATCCGCAGGACCGGATGGCCAACTGTCTATGACGTGACAGACGACTGGCTGCTAGCACCGCTGCCGCATCGTGAGATCGATCGGCTGCGCGCGCTTGACGCGATTGCGCTGGCGAATGCGGACGAGGTTGTCGTGTGCTCGCCGGCGCTGGCCGCCAGTCGCGGGGCACTACGTGATGTAACGCTCGTCCCAAACGGCGTCGACACCGAGCACTTCCGCCAGCCGCGCCCTCGGCCCAGCGACCTGCCCGTGGCGCAGACTGCCGTGTACGTCGGAACGCTGCACGACGCGCGACTCGACGTTGGCCTCGTGGTGGAGCTGGCTCATGCACTACCGGAGCTGTCAATCGTTCTCGTCGGGCCAAACGCACTCTCTGGGGCCAGTCGCCGCACGCTCCTGACGGCGGCAAACATCACAATGCTTGGGGCGCGTCCGTACGCCGACGTGCCCGGCTACCTCCAGAACGCGGACGTCGTGCTGGTGCCCCACCGTGTGACGCCATTCACCGAAAGCCTTGACCCAATCAAGGCTTACGAATGCCTCGTAGTCGCAACTCCGACCGTCGCGACGCCGGTCGCGGGGTTCCGTGAGTTAGCAGGACGCGTAAGCGTCGCCAGCCGAGAATCGTTCATCGGTGCAGTTCAGGCAGCGCTTGCCGCTGGCCCGAGGCGGCCGGAGGAGGCCAGTCCGGTCGCGCGCTGGGATGAACGTACCGCAATCTTCGGGCAGGTACTCGCACGCGCTGCCGCTAGGGGGACGCAGTCTCCCGAGGAGACCCCGTGAGGAAGGTTGCCAGCGCTGCATTTGTGACTAGACGTCAGCACGTGTCACGCCTAATCAGGGCGTCTGACGAACATTTCGCGACCTTTACGCCCACGGGGACGATCTTGCGTTGGAACTCTGTGCCGCGGTGCGTCTATGGCATCTAGTCCGGCAAGGCTGTCACCGCGGCAGTACGCGCAGCAATTGCGTCCGTTGCTTGGTGCCCGGCGTGCTCCGATTGCTCTCCTAGCCGCCACGTCGATGCTTGCTGGTCTCAGCGAGGCTGCGATCCTCGCGATTGTCGCGCAGGCGGCGGCCGCACTCGTCAACGGAGCGCGAGACGTACACGCGACGCTCGGACCGCTTCACTTGACCGAGAACGTCGGGCTGCTCCTCGCGGTTTCAGCGGGGCTCGCTGGAACGCGCCTCGCTCTGCAGGCACCGCTTTCCGTTATTCCGGCAAAGATCGCCGCCGATGTCCAAGCACGGATGCAAAGCGACCTCTTCGGCGCGTTCACGCGCGCTTCCTGGGCCGAACAGTCTCACGATCGCGAGGGGCATTTGCAGGAGCTTGTCATGAACCAGGTGCTCCAGGCGGCATGGTCTGTCTTGGCCATAACCAGTCTAGTGACGTCGGCGCTGACGCTGCTTGTTCTCGTAGCTTCGGCACTGCTTCTCAACGCGGTGGCCGCTGCGGCAGTCCTTGGCTCTGTCGTGGTCCTGTTTGGGCTGCTGCGGCCGCTGAATGAACTCATCACACGCCGAGCTCGCGAGCTGTCACAAGCTCAAATGAACATGGCTAGCGGCGTCGGGCAGGCAGCACGGCTCGCAGAGGAAACGCACGTCTTCGGCGTATCGGATGCCCAGCGGCGACACATGGACGAGTTTGTAGCCGCCGCGCGCGGCCTATTTTATCGCACGCAGATGCTTGCGCGTCTCACACCTGGGATTTACCAGAGCCTAATCTACCTCTTAGTGGTGGCCGGGCTAGCCGTGTTGTACTCCGCGCACTCGGGTCACGTGGCGTCGCTCGGGGCAGTCGTGCTGCTGCTGATACGTGCCGGATCGTACGGCCAGCAGGTCCAGTCGACGTACCAGAGTGTGCGTCAAGCGCTTCCTTTCGTTGAACGAGTTGAGGAGGTTCAGAGCCGCTACGCGGCCAGCGTGCCACCGACTGGAGATCGCCGCCTGTCGCAAGTCCGGACTCTGGCCTTTGACGACGTCAGCTTTGCGTACTCGCCGTCGCGCGCTGTGCTCGCCAACGTAAGCTTCCAAGTTGAAGCAGGCGAGACGATCGGAGTAGTCGGACCGTCGGGGGCGGGCAAATCGACGCTTGTGCAGATTCTGCTGCAGCTTCGCGACCCCGTCGACGGACGGTATCTCGTGGATGGGATACCTGCTTGCGAGTTCGCACGCGAAGATTGGTATTCACGCGTCGCGTACGTGCCACAGGAGCCGCGTTTGCTTCATGCCTCGGTCGCCGACAACATACGCTTCTATCGCGACTTAGACGACACGGCCGTGCAGGAAGCCGCACGACTCGCGCGAATCGACGCTGACATCGCGAGTTGGGCGAGCGGTTATGACACGATTATCGGTCCCCGCGCCGACGCCGTGTCGGGTGGGCAGCAGCAGCGCATATGTATCGCCCGTGCCCTGGCAGCGCGGCCGCAGGTCCTGATCCTTGATGAGCCCACGAGCGCCCTCGACCCTCGCTCCGAGAGCCTCTTACAGGAGTCGCTTAGTGCGCTGAGACAGGAGGTGACGCTGTTTGTGGTTGCACATCGAATGTCGACGCTCGACATCTGCAATCGCGTGATGGTCATTGTTGACGGGAGGCTGGAGGACTTTGACACACCAGACTCTCTTGCCCGTCAGAGTCCCTACTACCGGTCGGCATCGGCGCTCGCAGCAGGAACGTCTGAGGTCGGCGCGGGATGACGTCCGACCGGCCGGACGTCGCGTCAGCTCGAGCGACGAGGCATACGGAAGAGGTCGGCGACGGTGTGGAAGGTTCCTTTCTGCGATGCCTTCTGTTTTCGCCGGTGTCGCCCCCCGATCCGCGCAACGGCGACTCGCAGTACACCGAAGATCTCGTGCGCGTTCCTCCCGACCGCGTGGAGTACGTCCGGTATACGGACGCACTAGATAGCGGAGAGATCGAATGGGGTCCGTCGCTGCGCGCACTAAGGACGTGGCGATCCCCGTTCAGTCGCCTGCCGGCCGCGACTGTGCGTGCCGCTTTGCACCTCGGTCGGAGACTAGGACTTTTGCTCGAAGACCCGGTCCGGTGGCTCCGGATTAACGGCGGGTTCGATCTGGTCCATGTTCAGTGCATGCCGGTGCGTTTCCTCGGGCCGCGACCGCCGGTGCTACTAAGCGATTCCGCGGGGACGTTCTGGTATTGGTCGGCGGGGCGTGGTATTGCGGAGAGTCGTGTGCTGCGCCTACTGCGGCGCGAGCACGTAGTGGCGCGACTGGTCGGCTACCTGCATCCGACGGCGAATCCAGCCGGGGACGGTCTGATCTTCTTCATCCAGGCGGGAGTGAGCCTTGCCGCGCGCATTGGCATAAATGCCTCTAGCGCCGTGATCTGCGCGCCCGGTGTGCCCTCGGCGCATCGCGAGCCGTTTAGCGACGGGCGGACGCTGCTCTTTGTTGGCCGGGACTTCACACTCAAGGGCGGCCCAGACGCCCTTCGCGTGTTCGAACGCGTCCGCACCCAGATCCCCGACGCTCGCCTGATCGTCGCGGGTCCGGAGCGTCCGCCGACGGTTCCCGAGGGTGTTGAGTGGTTGGGCCCGCTGGCACGCGAGACGCTCTACGATCAAGTGTACCCGCGAGCTGACGCTTTCCTTTATCCCACACGGTTTGATTGCGCACCGTTCGTAGTCCAGGAGGCGCTAGCGAACGGGCTTCCGATCCTGGCGCCGCGCATCATGGGCATGCCTGACTTAGTCCGGCACGCTCAGACGGGCTATCTTTTCGAGCCAGGGAACATAGAGGAGGCCGCGTCGGCGGCCGTCGAACTCTTGCAGAACCCGAATAAGTTGACAGCGATGCGGGCCGCAGCACGCGCGGATTTTGAGCAGCGGTTCTCGATCCCTCATCGAAACGAGGTTCTCGGTGCCGTCTACAGATCGCTCGTACGATGAGGGAAGTGCGCTTGGTCCGCCTGGGAGCCGCGGAGCCGATGGGGCAGCAGGCATACGAGTCGCAGTCGCTCGACGCGCTGCGCCACGAGCTCTCCAATCAATGGCGAATCTCCGACAGGGCAGTGCTCCCTATGCGATCCGCTCGCGGAGCGGGTCGCCGGATACCGCTTCGTCTAACGTGGGCTGCGCCCTATCGCCTTGCCAGCGTGGTCGGTGAGCTCGCGTACGGTCGCGTCGACCTTGTACACCGGCTCGACTTGCGATGCCCGCCGGTCGCACGTCGAGAGGTTCTCACCATCCACGACCTTCCGCCGCTTCGCTTCGACGACGAGGGATCGCTGCCAAGCTGGGCGGCCCGAAGCGCGCGCGCGGCCGCTGCGGTCATCTGCCCGTCGGAATTCGCCGCGGAGGAGGTCCGCGACTTGCTGGGCGTGCGGCGAACGCACGTTGTGCCGTACGGCCTCAACCCCGCCCGCGCGACGGCCCAGCCGCTGTCGGCGGCCGAGCTCATCGATCTCGGGCTGGGCGTGCCTCTCGTGGTCCACGCCGCCGGCGCAACGGCTCGTAAGAATCTGCGGCTGCTCGCCGAGGCATGGCCAGAAGTGCTCGCAGAACACCCGCATGCGTTTCTCGCGCTGTGCGGGCCGCTAGACAGACGTCGCGACGAGCATTTCAATGGGCTACCGCGGGTCCGTTACCTCGGCAGCCGTAGTCCACAGTTTGTCGCGCGCCTGATGCGCACGGCCAATACGGTGGTCGTCCCGTCGATCTACGAAGGGTTCGGGTTGCCAGCGCTCGAGGGCATGGCGGCCGGAGCGACGGTCGTCGCGACCACTTGCGGCGCGCTCCCCGAAGTCTGCGGCGACGCCGCTCTGATCGTGCGTCCCGACGCGTCAGAGTTCGCCGAGGCAATCGGCGAGTCGCTCGCCGGCGGCACTGCGATCGACCGTCTCCGGACGGCCGGACGTGCGCGCGCCGCATCCTTCTCGTGGGGCCAAGCTGCTCGCGCGACGGCCGCCGTCTACGAGGAAGCACTCGATTGATGCGGGTCCTCGTTGTCCCCTATCCGGGGTCATTTGACGTCGTGGGCGGCCACGTGACTCAGCAACTCGAGACGGTCCGCGCACTCGAGCGGGCGGGCGCGACCGCGCGCGTCGGCTCGGCCGAGGACGCGCTCAATGGTGACTTCGACGTTGTGCATGCATTTGGAGATATCGGTCCGCTTCTCCGCCTCGGGCGCCCGAAGGGCCGCCTTGTCGTCAGCCCGATCTACTTCCCGCGGTGGTTCGTGTTGGGGCCGTATTTCCAGCGACCAGGGTATTCGCATGTGTTCGCCACGTGGTTTCGGCACCACGCCGGGTGGCTTCGGCGTCCTCGCGCGCGTTGCCGGCGGCGCATCGACTTCCGCTCGATGCATGCGGCGCTGGCGACCGCGGACGTGGTAATCGTCAACAGTTCGGCGGAAGCGTCGCTCCTGCGGCACGACGCTGCAGCGCTGCCGCCGCTGCGGGTTGCATACAGCGGTGTTGCGCGTGAGGCATTCGACGGCGATGCCGCGCAGGGCCGGGAGCTTCTCGGAATCGGCGAGCAGCCGTTCGTTCTTTCTGTGGCTCGGGTTGAGCCCAGAAAGAACACGCTTGCGCTCGCCCTAGCGGTCCGCGAACTCCCTTACCGCCTGGTGCTCGTCGGGCCGGTACTCAGGGGAAACGAGCGCTACCTGGAAGCGATACGGCAGGCTACTCCGAATGTCGTCCACGTGCCGCATCTTGAGCATCATTTGGTTCGCCACGTGCACGCTGCGGCTGCTGTTCACGCGCTACCGTCCTGGTATGAAACTACCGGTCTTTCGACGCTTGAGGCTCTAGCGACTGGAACCCCTGTCGTTGTAGGAGAGGGNNCGAGTACTTTGGGGACTGCGCGTCGTTCTGCCGGCCCGCCTCGTTCAAGAGCGTTAGCCGCGCAATCGTTCGCGCGCTCGATCAAACGGCGGGACGCGAGCGTGATGTCGCTCGTCGCTACAGCTGGGATCGCACTGCACAAGAGCTCCTTCGAGCCTATGCCGCGTGAGGCACACCATCGTTCCGCTAGTCTTTACCCGCAGTTCCGTACAGTGAGAGACGCCACCCGCATGTACAGCCTGGTGAGACACGACTCGTCGCGTCCACGTGGTGCACGGTCGGAGTTCGGCGCGCACAAACGCGAATCTTGGGATGCCGATGGTCAGCGTATTGATATGCACTCGTAATCGAGCGAGCCGCCTTCGCCAATCGCTCGCCACCGTCGGCAATGCCGTGCAAGGGTGGG
>PMKB01000294.1 GCA_003157595.1 Solirubrobacterales bacterium | reverse complement strand
TGCTCGGCGACAACGGCGCCGGCAAGTCCACGCTGATCAAGATCCTCTGCGGCTTCCAGAAGCAGGACTCCGGCAGCATGTGGCTCAAGGGAGAGCCCTACGAGCCCAAGAGCGTCGACCACGCGCGCTCCCTGGGGATCGACGTCGTCTACCAGGACCTCGCGCTGATCGATGAGCTGAGCGTCTACCAGAACATGTTTCTCTGCCGCGAGGAGCGCCATTCGCCGACGCCGTTCCTCGACTCGCGCAAGATGAAGCGCGCGGCGCGCAAATCGCTCAACGACATCGGGATCAACCTGCCGCGACTCGACGTGCCGGTCGCCCGCCTCTCCGGTGGGCAGCGCCAGTCGATCGCGGTCGCCCGCGGCGTCTACTCGCAGGCCGACATCCTGCTGCTGGATGAGCCGCTCGCCGCGATGGGCGCCAAGGAGGGCGCGATGATCCTCGAGCTGATCCACCGCCTCAAGCAGGAGGGGAACCTCTCGATGATCATGATCCTGCATAACTACGTACACGTGCTCGAGAGCTGCGACCGCGTGAACATGATCACCGACGGGATCATCGCGCTTGACAAGCCGACTGCCGAGACCTCGGTCGAGGAGCTGACCGAGATCGTGGTGGACGAGTATCGCCGGGCGAGGATCGCGGCGAAGGCTGAGGAAGCTGCCCGCGCCGCCACCTTCGCCGCCGCCGGCGGCGAAGGCGCCTCAGCCTGACACCCCCGGCCGCCGCGCGCCGCGCAGACGCGCGCAGACGGCCAACGGACCCGCAGGCGCGCGCCTGCCTTCGCGTCGGTCTCGAGCACCGAGTGGCCTGCGCGAAGGTGGTCCGGCTGGCACGCAAGCGTGAAGCGGGCCGCTGTCGTAGGCCGGCTCCGAGCGCCGCCGGTCCACGCCCGGTCAGTCCGACTCGGCCTCGAGCGCCTCGCGAGCCCTGACGTCGGCGGCGCGCTGCTCCTTGGAAACCTCGGGCCAGGACAGCCCGAGTGAGGAGACGGTCTCGACGATGACGCTTGCGGCGAGCGCCCGCATCAGCGGCTTGCGGTCGGCTGGGATCACATACCACGGCGCCCACGGCGTCGAGGTCGCCGTGAGCGCATCCTCGAAGGCGTGCATGTACTCCTCCCAGTGCGCCCGCTCGGCCAGGTCGGTGGCGCTGAACTTCCACTCCTTCTCCGGGTGGTCCAAGCGGGCGAGCAGCCGCTTGCGCTGCTCATGCTTGGAGACGTGCAGGAAGAGCTTGACGATCTTGGTCCCGTTGCGCTCGATGTGGCGTTCGAAGCCATTGATCGACTCGTAGCGCTGCTTCCAGAATGTCTCGCCATCGGAGCCGGGAGACAGATGCTGGCGATCGAGCCATTCCGGGTGGACGCGCACGGCGATCACATCCTCGTAGTGCGAGCGGTTGAAGATCGCGATCCGGCCGCGGGCCGGAAGCGCTTTCGAGGCACGCCACAGGAAGTCGTGACCAAGCTCCTCTGCAGAGGGCTGCTTGAACGACACGACATCGACACCCTGCGGATTGACGCCCGACATCACGTGGCGGATCGTCCCGTCCTTGCCCGCCGCATCCATCGCCTGCAGCACGATCAACAAGCCGTAGCGGTCGCTGGCCCAAAGCAGCTCGTGGGCGGCCTCGAGCGCCTGCACGCTGCGCGCGAGCACGGCTGCGGCGTCCTTCTTCAGCTCGTCGTGTGAGAAGTGGCGAAACTCCGGGCCCCCATCCCAGGCGGGGTCGCGGCGGTCAAGCCGTGCCGGCTTGCCGGGCTCCACGATCAGCTGCTCGATCGTCTGCTTGGTGGCGTTCAACTCTTCGCTCCCTCTGCCGTGGCGGACCGTTGGCGACGGCGGTATTGCCTGGCCTTGGCCCGGTTGCCGCAGACAGCCATGTTGCACCAGTTGCGCGAGCGGTTCTTCGAGTGGTCGTAGAAGGCCCAGCGGCACCCGTGGTCGGCGCAGACCTTCAGCCGAGACCAGCTTCCGTCGGCGGCGGCGAGCTCGACGATCGCGAACAGCTCGCCGAGGGCCCGATCGAGACCGCCGGCGGCCGGCTCGAGCAGCGGCAGTCCGTCGCGGTCAAACGTGACACGCAGCAGCGCTCCCGCCCCCAGCGCGTTCAGCGAGCCGATGGCCACGGCGTCCACCTGCTCGCCGCGGTCGCGATCTTCGAGCACCGTGCGCAGCGTCTCCCGCACAGCCATTGCCCGCTCGAGGTCGCCGCCACCAAGACGCTCGCGCGCGCCGATCAGCTGACGCTTTCGCAGCCATGCGCGCAGGGCATTCAGGTCGCTCCACTCATCCTCACCGGGGGCGAGGTCAGCCGTGTTGATGAACTGGCGAACGAGCTCGAGGCGGCCGGGGGCGCTGCGCCGCTGCTGGGCGGCGGCGACCGGCTGCGAAATGGGCGCTTCCATACGGCAATTGTATCGCCTCCGGCAAACCGGCATTCGTGGTTGACTGGTGACGCTAACCGGTGTACAGTGATGAGCAGTTAGCGTCAATGTGCCGAGACAGGAGGCAGGCCATGCACCCGCAGCTCAGCGTCGCGCTCGTTCGGGCGAGACACCAGGAGTTCCTCGACAAGGCGGCCCGCCGGCGCGCGCGCTTCGGGCGCGCGCAGTACGATCCGCCGCCGGCAGCCTTCTTCGACGGTCTTACGCTGCGGCTGGCGACGCACGCCGACGGGCAGGCGCTCGCGCGCCTCGCCGAGCTGGAGCAGGCGCAGCGGCCGGCCGAGCCGGTGCTGCTCGGGGTCGTGATGGCGCGAGCGGTGGTCGCGCTCTCGCTCAGCGACGGGCGCGTCTCGCCGATCCGTTCTTCCGCACGGCCGAGCTGATCGAGCTGCTGCGCCTAGGGGCCCGGCAGCTCGCACGCCGCTGACGCGCCGGAGCGCTCCGCAGCGGCCGGCAGGCTGGCGGTCCAGTCGAGCTCGACGACGGCACCGCCGAGGACCACGATGCCACGCGCGCGTGAGACGCCCCCGTCCAGAGCGTGTAGGCGCCCGCGGGCAGGCGGTCGAAGACCGCGGTGAAGGCGACCCGGCCGCCCTCGCCGCGCTCCAGCACATCCTTGTGGCTGCGGTTGGAATCCTCGCCCTGTGGGCTGATCTGCACCTCGGTGCCGTGGCGCTCGGGATCGGTGTAGACGATCAGCGCGCCGAACTGCCCGCCGATGTCGAGCACGACATATTCGGGATGAGGCCGGGCTCGTCCCGGCCTCCGTCTATCGAAACCTCGAGACGCTCGAGCGCCACGGCCTGCTGCGCCACGTCCACCTTGGACACGGGCCGGGCCTGTACACGCTCGTCGGGCACGGCGAGCAGGAGTACATCTACTGCCCCGGCTGCGGCACCGCTCGAACCGTCCGCCCCGAGCTGCTCGATCCGGTGCGCAACCACATCAGGCGGCGGTTTGGGTACGAGGTGCGCTTCGCCCACTTCGCGCTCGTCGGGCTCTGTCCACAATGCGCGTGCAGCTCCGCGGCCTGACCGCCTCGACTCAGCCGGCGGCGCGCCGGGGCGATCGGCCGCTGTCGAGGTCGCAGGGCTATTCAGCCCGGTCGAGCGCAGGATCCCGGCAGAGCACGCCCGCACTCGGTGAGCAGCAGGAGAGAGCGAGGCGAGCGAGAACGGGGCAGCGCTAATATTTGCGAGCGGCTGCGTGCGCTGGCCACGAAGCTGTCGAAAGATCGTCCTGCCGGTTCGCGGCGTCGCGAGCGCCAGGATCCTGGGATCGGACCGGCGTGAAATACGACGAGTGCGAGATGCGTGGCCCGCGCCCGCGCGGCCACGCACATTCGAGTGAGTGACCATAAGGTGCGCCTCGATCCTGACCGACTCCTGCCGACCGATCCCGCCACACGCGCGGTCGCTCGGCAGCTCTACGAGCGGGTCCGCGAGCTGCCCGTCATTTCTCCGCACGGCCACGTCGATCCAGCCCTCTTGCTGGACGACGATGCGTTCCCCGATCCGTCCGAGCTGCTGATTCGCCGCGACCACTATGTGACCCGATTGATCCACGCCGCCGGGGTGCCGCTCGAGCGGCTGGGCGTGCCTGAGTCCGCGGGCGGCTCAACCGCCGTTTCGCCACGCGAGGTGTGGCGCACCTTTTGCGAACACTGGTATCTCTTCGCCGGGACAGCGTCTGGATATTGGCTGCAAACCGGGCTCGTGGAGCTCTTCGGCATCGATCGGGACCCGTGCTCCGAGAACGCCGACCAGCTCTTCGACACCATCCAGGCAGCCCTGGCGACGGCCGCGTTCCGCCCGCGCGCGCTGTTTGAGCGCTTTCGGATCGAGGTGCTCGCGACCACGGATGACCCGATGGACGACCTCGCGATCCATGCCGCGCTGGCCGCCGATCCAACCTTCCGCGGACGCGTGCTTCCAACCTTCCGGCCCGACGCCTACCTCGACCCGCTGACACCCGGATGGACCGACCGCGTTGTGCGTCTCGCCGAGTGCAACGGCACCGCTGCATCCAGCTACCGCGGGTACATCGAGGCGCTTGCGAGCCGCCGACGGTATTTCGTGGAGCACGGTGCGGTCTCGGCGGACCACGCGATGCTCCAGCCGCTCACCGTCGATCTGAGCGAGTCAGACGCGGCGGCCCTGTTCGCGCGGGCGCTGCGCGGCGAGCTGAGCGACGCCGAGGCCGCCACATTCTCCGGGCACATGCTGCTGGAGATGGCGCGCATGAGCGTCGACGACGGCCTCGTGATGACCCTGCACCCGGGGGTCTACCGCAATCACAGCGGCGACACATTTCGCCAGTTCGGTCCGGATACCGGGCACGACATCCCGCGCCGGACGAGCTACGTCGAGGAGCTTCGTCCGTTACTCGAGCGCTACGGCACCAACCCGGATTTCCATCTCGTCCTGTTCACCGTGGACGAGACGACCTTCTCGCGCGAGATCGCACCGCTCGCCGGCTTCTACCCGAGCGTGTACATCGGAGCGCCGTGGTGGTTTCTCGACGCTCCGGACTCGGTCCTGCGCTTTCGGGCGGCGGTCACCGAGACGGCCGGCTTCTACCGCGGCGCCGGTTTCGTCGACGACACGCGCGCCTTCCTCTCGATCCCCGCCCGCCACGACATGTCCCGTCGCCTCGACTCGGCCTTCCTCGCCCGGCTGGTCGGCGAGGGCCGCCTGGAGCTCGGGGCGGCCGAGCGGATCGCGGTCGACCTCGTCGACACGCTGCCGCGGAAGGTCTTCAAGCTTTGAGTCGCGCTCCTCGCCCACGGCGGGCGGCGCTCCTGACCCGGGCCGCGCTCGCCGCCCTCGACGCCACCCGCGCGCAGGCCCCACCGGTTCGCGTCGTGCACATCGGCTTGGGCGTGTTCCACCGCGCGCACCAGGCGTGGTACACCGATCGCGCCGCGGACGCCGCGCAATGGGGGATCGCCGCGTTCACCGGCCGCAGTCCGCAGGCGGCGCTCGAGCTCGCCGCTCAGGATGGCCTCTTCACGCTGATCGAGCGGGCAGCCGACCGCGATCAGGGATCCGTCGTCGCGAGCATCGTGCAAGCCGTTGACGGTGCGGACCTCGAAAGCTTCCTCGCGCTGCTGTCTTCGCACTCGACGGCGATCGTCACGACCACGGTGACCGAGGCCGGCTATCGCCTCGATCCAACAGGAGAACCCAACGGCGCTGACCCGGTGCTGGCCGCTGACCTGCGGTACATCGCGGCCGCGACGCGCCGGCCGAGGCTTCTCGCGCAGGCCGCCGGCGGACCCCAGTCGGCCCTCGGAAGGCTGCTGCTCGGACTCGAGGCGCGGCGGCGCTCCGGCGGCGGCCCGATCGCGATCGTGCCATGCGACAACGTGCCGAGCAACGGGGCGTTCGTGGCCACAGGGCTGGCCGCGATGGCCTCCCGCAGCGACGGCGAACTCGCCGCCTGGATCGATCGCAACGTGTCCTTCGTGTCCACATCGGTCGATCGGATCACGCCGAAGGCCACGCCGGCGGACCTTCTCAGCGCGACCTCGCTGACCGGATGGCGCGACCGGGCGACGGTTGTCACCGAGCCATTCAAGGATTGGGTCCTCAGCGGCGATTTTCCGGCAGGCAGACCCGAGTGGGAGAGCTGCGGCGCTCGCTTCGTGAGCGACATCGAGCCGTTTGAGCGCCGCAAGCTGTGGCTGCTCAACGGGGCGCACAGTCTGCTCGCCTACATGGGGCTGGGCCGCGGGCACGAGACGGTGGCCCAGGCGATGGCCGACCAGCCGTGCCTGGACCGGGTCAACGAATATTGGGACGAGGCTGCGAGGCAGCTGCCCGCCGCGCAGCTGGACCTCGTCTCCTACCGCGCTGCGCTCGTCGAGCGGTTCGAAAACCCCCGGATCGGGTACAGGCTGCGCCAGATCGCAACCGATGGCGTGGCGAAGTTGCGCACGCGCATCGCACCGGTCGTGCTGGCCGAGCGGGCGGAGGGCCGAGATGCCGAGGCGAGCCTGCGGGGCCTGGGCTGCTGGCTGGGGCTGATCCTCGGCGGCAGCGAGTTCGCCGACACCGAAGCGGCTGCCGTCGCCGCGGCGGCGCGCAAACCGCTCCGCGCGGCGATCGAGGATCTCGTGGGCCTCGTGGAGCCTCGCCTGGTCGAAGACCAGTTTGTGATGAGCTCACTTGCGCGGATCGCGTCGGAAGCCCGCTCCATTTGAGCCCCACATTCCTATCGCTTCGCGAACACTGAGGAGCGTCATGACAATGCCGATCGCCAATGCCGAGGTGCTCGTCTCGAACCCGGGCCGCAATTTCGTCACTCTGCGGATCACGACCGACGACGGCTTCGTCGGCCTCGGCGACGCCACCCTCAACGGGCGAGAGCTCGCCGTGGCCGCCTACCTCTCCGAACATCTGGCGCCGCTGCTGATCGGCCGCGATGCGCACCTGATCGAGGACACCTGGCAGTACCTCTACCGTGGGGCCTATTGGCGGCGTGGGCCGGTCACGATGGCAGCCATTGCGGCGGTGGACACCGCGCTGTGGGACATCAAGGCAAAGGTCGCCGGCCTCCCGCTCTACCAGCTCCTGGGCGGCCGCAGTCGCAGCGGGCTGCTCGTCTACGGCCACGCGAGCGGCATGGACCTGCACGAGCTCTACGACTCGATCCGCGAGCAGCTCGCGGAGGGCTACCGCGCGATCCGCGTGCAGACCGGCGTTCCGGGCCTTGCCTCGGTCTACGGCGTCGCATCCAGCGCGAACGCGAGCGTGGGCGACGGTGGAGACCGTCGATACGACTACGAGCCCGCCCGCCGCAGCGCGGTTCCGGTCGAGGAGAGCTGGGACACGCGGGCGTACCTGCGCCACGTCCCGACCGTGCTCGAGGCGGTGCGCAACGAGTTCGGCCCCGAACTGCCGCTGCTGCACGACGCACACCACCGGCTCACTCCGATCCAGGCGGCCAAGCTGGGCAAGGCGGTTGAGCCATACGACCTCTTCTGGCTCGAGGACGTCACACCCGCCGAGAACCAGGCCGCGCTTCGCCGCGTCCGCGAGCACACCACGACGCCGCTGGCGATCGGCGAGGTGTTCAACACGATCTGGGACTACCGCGAACTGTTCGAAGAACAGCTCATCGACTACGTCCGCTCGGCCGTCACCCACGCCGGCGGCATCACGGGCCTGCGACGGATCCTCGACTATGCCGCGATCTACCAGATCAAATCGGGCGTGCACGGCCCGACCGACGTGTCGCCTGTCGGCCTCGCAGCCGCGATTCACCTCGGCATCGCCATACCGAACTTCGGCATCCAGGAGTACATGCGCCACAGCCCGGCGACCGACGAGCTCTTCCGCCCGGGCTACACCTTTGCCGACGGCATGCTCACCCCGGGCGAAGCGCCCGGCCTGGGGGTCGACTACGACGACGCCGTCGGGCAGGCGCACCCCTACCAAGCCGCTTACCTGCCCGTCAACCGCCTGCTCGACGGCACGGTGCACGACTGGTGATCCGGCGAGGGGCCCCCGGGCGCGGCCGGCGCCGCCTCTCGCCGCGCAAGTGGTGGCGCTCGCCGCTGCGCCCGCCGATGACCATGGTCGGTGCGCGAGCGCAGATCGACTCGTAGTCTTCTTGGGATGCGTCGTGGCCCGCTGCGCGAAACCGCGTTCGCGCTGCTGTTCGCAGGGCGGGCAGTCTCCGCGCTGGGCGACCGGATCGTGCCGGTCGCGCTCGCCTTCGCCGTGCTCGAGCTGACCGGCTCGGTTACCGACCTCGGCATCGTCTTCGCCGCGCAGAGCGTTCCGCTGGTCGTGTTCGTCCTGCTCGGCGGCGTGTGGGCCGACCGGCTGCCGCGCCAGCTGGTGATGCTCGCCTCCGACGGCGTCCGCGCGCTCGCCCAGGGCCTGACCGCCGCGCTGCTGGTCAGCGGCGCCGCGCATGTCTGGGAGATCGCCGCGCTGCAGGCGGTCTACGGGACCGCCGAGGCGTTCTTCGCCCCCGCCTCCACAGCGGTGCTACCCCAGACCGTCGATCAGTCGAGTCTCCAGCAGGCCAATGCACTGCTCGGGCTGAGCGGCAATGTGGCTGCCGTGCTCGGCCCGGCGCTGGCCGGCGTGCTGGTGGCCACGGCCGGCCCCGGCTGGGGCCTCGCCGTCGATGCCGCGACCTTCGTCGTGAGCGCCGTTTTCCTCGGCTTCATGCGACTGAGCCCGATCGCCGTCGCGGCGAGAACGAGCACACTGGCCGAGCTGCGAGCCGGCTGGCGCGCCTTCCGCTCGCGCACGTGGCTATGGGTCAGTGTCGTCTACTTCACGCTCTTCATCGCGTTCGTGTTCAGCCCGTTTGAGGTGCTCGGCCCGCAGGTCGCCCGGCGCTCGCTCGGGGGCCCCGCCGCCTGGGCGGCGATCAGCACGGCGTTGGGCGCCGGCTCGGTGCTCGGCGGCCTGCTCGGGATGCGCTGGCGACCCCGCCATCCGCTGCGCGCAGCGTTCATCTGGTTCGGCGTCGCCGGGCCGGCGCTGCTCGCGCTGGTCGCAGCCCATGCGCCGCTGCCGCTGATTCTCCTCGCCGCGCTGATCGACGGAAGCTCGGGGACGCTGTTCAACGTGTTCTGGTTCACCGCCCAGCAGCGCGAGGTTCCGGCGGAGGAGCTCTCGCGAGTCAGCTCCTGGGACTACGTCGGCACGGTCGGCCTGGCGCCCGTCGGCCTGGCGGTGAGCGGACCGGTGGCCGCGGCGATC
>PMKB01000223.1 GCA_003157595.1 Solirubrobacterales bacterium | reverse complement strand
CCGCGACGCATTCCTTCGTCGTGGTCTTTCCGCTGGAGCCGGTGATGCCGATTCGCAGGAGGCGCGGAAAGCGACGCCTGTACTCTCGGGCCAATGATTGAAGGGCGGCGAGGGTGTCCGGCACGAAGACGATGGCAGGGCCGCCGGCGCCCTCGCCCATCGCGCCCAGGACGGCCTCCCGGCGGTCCCTCCTCGCGAAAACGCAGACCGCGCCGAGGCGCAGGGCCGAATCGATGTGGGCGTGGCCGTCCGTCCTCTCGCCGGGAAGGGCGACGAACAGGCTGCCCGCCCGCGCCCTGCGCGAGTCGACGACAACGGACCCGATGCGCCCGCCCGGGTCTCCGACGAGTTCGCCGCCGACCGCGGCCGCGGCTTCGGAGGCGGTAAAGAGGGCCGCTTCACTCATGGCCGCTCCCCTGGGGGCCGGCCTTGGGCTGGATGACGATGCGGAGGCGCCGCTCGGGCCCGGCCTTCTCCAGGCCGAGGCTCTCCGCGAGAGCCTCAGCGCGCTCTCGGCTCGAAAGCACGCGGATGCCCGCCTCGAGCTTGCGGTTTTCCTGGACCCACGACTCCTGAGAAGCCTCGAGGCGCCGGGCCTCGGACGCGAGGGAGTCGAAGCGGCCCGCCTGCCACGCTACCGCGAGCAGCAGCAGCGGGATGGTTATCAGCATCGCGTAAACGTATCCTCGTTTCATGCGGCCGCTCCCCCGTCGCGATGGATTAGCGGCGCGCCGCCCAATTTCCTCGCGACGCGCAGCTTAGCGCTTCGAGAGGCGGGATTGCGGGCGATCTCATCGGCGCTCGGCTCGACGGGCTTCCTCGTGACCAGCTCGAGGATCGGCGCCGCAGCCTCTCCTACGGATATCGGCATGCCGAAACCCTGAGGCGAGGGCTTGCCGTATTCGGCGCCCGGTCCTCGGCCTGCGAGCTCTCGGAGCACGTTCTTGGCTATGCGATCCTCGAGCGAGTGGAAGGAGATCGCGGCGAGCGACCCGCCGGCGTGCAGCAGCTCCCAGGCCAGCGGCAGGGCGGCGTCGAGCTGCTCGAGTTCCTCGTTGACGGCGATCCGGATCGCCTGGAAGGTCCGCTTGGCGGGGTGGCCGCCGGCGAAGCGAGCGGGCGCCGGCACGGCGGCCTTGATCACCTCGACCAGCTCGAGCGTCGTGACGATCGGCGCGCGCTCGCGCTCGGCCACGATCGCGCGGGCGATCTGGGCGGCGAAGCGCTCCTCGCCGAACTCGCGCAGCAGGCGCGCCAGCCGCCGCTGGTCCCACTCGCCGACGATCTCCCCCGCGGTCAGCTCCTGATCGGGGTCCATCCGCATGTCGAGCGGCGCGTCGTAGGCGTAGGAAAAGCCGCGCTCCCAGGTGTCGATCTGCATCGAGGATGTGCCGAGGTCGAAGTAGACGCAGTCGGCGCCGACGCCCTCGTCGAGCAGCAGCGCCAGCCCGTCGGCGAAGCTCGCACGGATGAAGCGGGTGGCGCAGCTGACCTCGCGGGAGAGCTCTTCGAAACGCTCCTGCGCCGTGGGGTCGCGGTCGATCCCGATCAGCGTGCCGGTCGAGCCGATCCGCTCGGCGATCAGGCGTGCGTGGCCGCCACCGCCGACCGTGCAGTCGACGGCGACCGCGCCGGGCTGGGGATCGAGCAGCTCGATCAGCTCACCGGCCAGGACGGGCACGTGCGTGATCGTCATCTCAAGCAGTGTGGCCACTTGAGGATCCCGGTCCGATCTGCTGGACGTTGCTGACGATCTCATCACTCATGCGCCCCCACACCTCGCGGTCCCAGATCTCCAGGCGGTTGCCGGCGCCGATCACGGCCACCTCCTTGCCGAGGCCGGCCTTCGCGAGCATCTTCGAGGGCACCATCACGCGTCCGGCGGCGTCCAGCTCGAGCTCCTGCGACCACGCGTTGGAGAAGCGCTCGACGTTGCCGTAGTCCGGGGAGAGCCGGTCGATGCCCTCGAGCAGGCCGTGGACGTAGCCCTCGTAGTCGTCGGGGCACCAGATCGCCACGCACTCCGGGGCATCACGCTGAAGCGCCACGACCACGCCGTCGGCGAGCGCCTTGCGCAGCTTCGCCGGAATCGTCAGGCGATTCTTCGCGTCGAAGGTGTTGTCGTAGTAGCCGCGGAACGCCATGGGGGTTTGCTGCGTGAAGAAGGTCGAACCGGGCTGGAAGAGGCGGGAGGAACCCATCCACCCCGGTTCGCTGCGCGGACGGTATCACTTCTCCCCCACTTTGCAACACAAGTCCACACTTATCCCCCACTTGCATCCACTTTCCCATCACAGGACCTCACGCAGCGGCAAGCCCGCAGGCTGTTCGGGTTGGCGCATGCGCCAACCCGCGGGAAGGCGCATGCGCCTTCCCGACGGCTGGGTGCATGCACCCAGCCGCACGGAAACCGGCCGGCTCAGGCGGGCGCGAGCGAGCTGGTCGCGGCGCTGTCGGTCTCGATCACGATGCGGCAGGGCCGCCGGTCGAGCAGGTAGGAGGCGGTCAGGCCGATCCGCTGCTCACTGGCGGGGGCGTGCCGCGTCGAGAGGTAGATCACGTCGGCGCCGATCCGCTGAGCCTCGTCGGCCAGCGCGGCGCCGGGATTGCGCGCGCGGATCAGGCCCGTATGGACCTTGATGCCGGCGCGGCGACCCTGGATGCGCGCGCTTTCGAGGATCGAGCGCCCAAGCGCCTCCTCGGCCGCGAGCCCCGAGTCAAGCGAGAGCTGGCGCGGCACCGGCAGCACGAACACCGCGTAGACGATCCCGTCCTTGCCGATCAGCTTGGCCGCGCTGACCAGCGTCTGCGCGTTCACGTCGGCGCCGAAGATCGGCACGAGCGCCGTGCGGTAGCCAAGCTCATGGAAGTCGGGCGGGCGCTCCGGGCGCACCAGGACGACGCTCTTGGACAGGCTGAGGCCGGAGCGCTTGCGGTAGATCACATAGCCCGCCATCCCGAACACCATCCAGGGGATGCCGACGTACTTGGCCTCCGGGTGCAGCACGACCACGGCGACCCACGCGAGGAAGGTGCCGATCCCGCCGATCACCGCGGTGATCGGGATCTGGCGCCCGCGGATCCGCACGTTGCCCGGCATCCGGTAGGGGCGCTCGCGGTCGGGATCCTTGATCCGCAGCGCGACGATCGCGGCGTGCGCGGTCGTGAACGACAGCATCGCGCCGAACGAGTAGAGGTTGCCCAGCACGTTGATGTTCGCGAACGTGATCAGCAGCACCGCGAAGGCGGAGAAGAAGACGATCGTGAACCACGGCGTGCGGTAGGTCTGGTGCAGGCGCGAAAAGATGCCCGGCAGCTGGCGGTGCTCCGACAGCGACCACGACAGCCGCGAGATGCCGATCAGGCCGGCGTTGGTCGCGATGAACAGGATCGTCGTCGCCAGCAGGCCGACGTAGTAGCGAGCGGCGTGCAGCAGCAGCCCGCTCAGCCCGATGTGATCGATGATCCCGAGCACCGGCTCGGCCGCGTACTTCACGCCGAGAGCGGTCTGGTAGTGCGAGCCGTTGACCACCGACGCGTGGTAGATGACCGGAAGCGCCGACAGCGCGATCACCGAGATGCCCATGTAGACGGTCAGCACGGCGATCAGCACCAGGTTGACCGCGCGCGGCACGTCGTTGCCGGGGTCCGTCGCCTCCTCGGCCATGTTCGAGACGGTCTCGATGCCGGTGTAGGCGAGCATCGCGATCGAGAGCGCGAAGATCAGCTGCGAGAGGCTCGGCGCGGTGCCGAGATGGACCTGGTTGACCAGGCGCGAGGGGTTCAGGACGAGCACCGCGCCGAGGATCACGACGAGTATCTGCGTGCCGAGGTCGGTGACGGCGAGGAAGAAGTTCACGCGAGCGGACTCGCCGAGGCCGCGGATGTTCAGCACGACGAGCAGGACCAGCACGACGAGCGCCGCGATGATGTTGCCGGGCGCGTTGTGGAGGGCGTGCAGCCCGGGCAGCGCGCTCGCGTAGAACGGCACGAAGTAGGCCGAGATCGCGATCGTCAGGATGTAGTCCAGCGACAGCGCCCAGCCAGCGAAGAACGAGATCCAGTCGTTGAACGCGTGACGCGCGAACGACGAGGACCCTCCCGCCTCCGGGAACATCGATGCGCCCTCGGCGTAGGTCTTCGCCGTCAGCGCGAACAGGCCGCCGGCGAACAGGAAGACGAGCGGCGTGAGGCCGAGCGCGTGCGCCGCGACAAGCCCCAGGGCGTAGTAGATCGAGGAGCCGACATTGCCGTAGGCGGTCGCGAACAGGCCCGGCACGCCGACCGAACGCCTGAGTCCGTACTCACTCAGCCGGGCGATGACGGTCTCTCTTCACAGCAGCCCAAAATGTCGATCCTCGTTGTTGTCGCTCTGAAAGAAAGCGTGCAGCGCCCTCGCCAATGCAGGAAAGCGGCCTATGATGCCGACGGCCCTTGGGAAGGGCTGCTCATGGACACTGCGCGACGTGGAAACTACAACTCTGGCGAGGACTTCGTGCTCGAGTACGGAGAGTTGCGCTTCACCTTCAACGAGGCTGACTTCGGCGAGCGCTGCGAACAGGCCGCGCTGCGCCTGGGATTCATCGGCGATCGGCTCGCCGAGCCTGAGCTGGAGGACCTCGTCAACCTCGCCGTGAACGGCGAGATCCTGGATCCCGCCTCGGCGCTCGGGGACCACGTCAACGACTGCTGGCCGCAGATCATCGGCCCGGCGGAGCGCTCGCTGGTCCACTGGCTGCGCCGCCTGGTGTTCCGCGGCGCCTGGCTCGACCAGCGCGTGCACGAGGGCGAGCTGGACGTCGCCTTCGACGAGCAGACCAGCAGCTTCTCCTACGTTCAGCCGGACCGCGGCGGCGAGCCGATCGAGCTGTCCCCCGAGCCCTCCTGGGGCCGGGTCGCATATCGGTCCGTGTAAGTAGCTTCGCTACCTACTGGCGCTGCTCACGTGCGCTTGGCGGTGCATGCGCGCCCCAACTCGGCAGCGCTACTCGTCGTCCCCGGCGTCCTGGCCCTCGACTTCCCCCGCCGGCGCGCTGGGTGGGTCGGTGGCCGGCTTGCGCCTGGTTCGGGTGCGCGGCGCCGTCGTCACGGCGGTTGCGGCTGTGACGCGGGGCTTGCGAACGCGGGCCGGCTTGGTGGCGGCGGCCGGGGCGAGCAGCTCCGGCCGCAGCGTGCCGGTGACCGCAGGATCGAGCGAGGGGAACTCACCGTCGGTGAGCAGGGCGATCAGCGTCGTCTCGCCGCCGATCGGCGCGCGCGCCGTGGCGATGACGGTCAGCGATCCGGCTCCCCGCAGGTTGCGAGCGGAGGCCATCGTGCGCCGCGCCGAGCCGGAACCGAGACCGTCGAGGGTGTCGATCAGCAGCACCGAGTTGCCGCCGCGCAGTGCGATCCGGCGCCCGCGCTCGGCGGCCTGCTCGACAGCCGCCTCCTGCGCGTCGCTCGAGGCCGCGAACGAGAGCCCGGTCGAGGTGGCGTGGCCGAGCGTCTTGTACTCGGACAGCTCCTCCGGGCGCACGCCGACGGCCACCAGTTCGACGTCGAGGCCGTCGGTCCCCACCAGCGCCGCCGCGATCCGCCCCAGCAGGGCGCTTCGGCCGCAGCGCGCCGGACCGACGATCAGCACGCGCGAGCCGCGTCCGAACGGCGGCAGCGCGGCCAAGCCGGCGTCGGCGGCGAAGACGAAGGACTCGGTCGGGAAGTCGACGTCGACCTCGTCGATCCGCGTGCCAACCACGGCCTGCTCGGCGGCCACGCCGTTGATCGTGTCGATGCGGATCAGGGATGAGTGGCGCTCGGAGCGCCGCGCCGGGCGAACCGGCCCGCTGATCCGGTCACCCCCGACCAGTTCGCAGCGACGCGCCTGCGCCGCGGAGATGTAGACATCGTCGTCGGAGACCTCATCGGCGTTGGCGCGCAGGAACCCCGAGCCGTTGGCTAGCAGCTCGACGACTCCCTCGGCGACACGTTC
>PMKB01000052.1 GCA_003157595.1 Solirubrobacterales bacterium | reverse complement strand
AACAAGCGCCGTCATGAGATCCTGCACAACCAGCGGGCGAGGCTGCTCGAATCGGTCCTCAAGGCACACACAGACGGCGTCGTGATCGCCACGCTGCCGTTCCACATCCACGACTGAGCCTGCCTGCTAGCCCTCGGCCAGCGCCTCGAAGTTCTCGTACAGCCGCGGCTCCCCGAAGCGCTCGCGTTGCTTCAGCGCAGCCGGTCCGACTCGCGCCCACAGCCCCTCGACCCACAGCCAGTCGTGGACCAGCTCCGTGCTGAGCAGGCCGTGCTTGGTCAGCGTGCCGATCGACTCGCCGTACATCAACATCGTTCGCACCGCGTCGTCGCTCATCGCGTCGGCGGCATGGGGATCGAAGTCGTCGGCGAAGACGTGCGGCATCGCGTCCTGGATGCCCAGCGATGTGCCCCACTGAGCGATCTGAATCATCAGTTGGGCGTCCTGCACGGTCGGAGGAGTCATGTGGCCCTCTCTTGGGTCCGGTGTAAGGCAGTCTCGCCCCGGGGGGCAAGATGACAATACCTCTCGGCTGAGAACCCGGCAATCTGCGAGCGTCCGGCACGCTACAGTCACGAAAAAGCCGACCACCGACGAAAGGGATCAAAGTCGTGCCGCCCTCCTACGAAGCCTCCACCGCCTTCGGCGCCGACGTCGCAGTCGAGCGCGACTTCCTGCGGCAGGTGTTCGCGTGGATGTTCCTCGCGCTGGCGCTCACAACCGGCATCGCGATCTGGTTTCACCAGAGCAACACGGCGCTGAACTACTTCGCCAGCCACACCACGATCTTCTACATCGCACTGTTCGGCCAGCTCGCGATGGTGTTCGTGCTCAGCAGGGTGCTCAGCTCGCAGCGCATCTCGGTCAGCGTGGCGGCGCTGCTCTTCTTCCTCTACGCCGGCCTCACCGGCGTCGTCTTCTCGGTCCTGCTCGACGTCTACACCACCGACTCGGTCGTCGGCGCGTTCGCCGGTGCCGCCGGCGTGTTCGGCGGCATGGCGGCCGTCGGCTACACCACGCAGACCGACCTCAGCCGCTTTGGCGGCATCCTCTTCGGCGCGCTGATCGGGCTGATCGTCGCCTCGGTCGCGTTCATCTTCACCGGCGGGGGCCTCTTCAACCTGATCATCGGCTTTGCCGGCGTGCTGATCTTTTCCGGTCTCACGGCCTACGACATCCAGCGCCTCAAGGTGATGCGCGCCCAGGGCTTCGCCAACGCCGAGACCGCCGAGAAGCTCGCGATCTTCGGCGCCCTGCGGCTCTACCTGGACTTCATCAACCTGTTCATCTCGCTGCTGCGAATCTTCGGCGGCGGCCGCCGTTAGGCCGAATTTTTATGGCGCCGGCAATGCCGGCGATCGTCGGCCCGGCGATCGCGAGATCCGCCGGCGGGTGCTCCGCCGTGGCGGCGGCCGCCCACACCACGCGGGAGCGACAACGGACGGCGACCGTGCGCCAGGGCGAACGTTCTCGTCGTAGCCCTGTTGGCTGAGTTCTTCGACGCGCTTCTTGCCTCCGCCGCCATCACGGCAGAGCGCGAGTCCGATCATCGGACAAGTCACATACGACCACATCTGCCAGGAAGAAATAGCGTACTATTCTTCCTCATATGGCGTTGAACATCAAGGACGGCGTGGCCGATCGCCTGGCGCGCGAACTCGCCGCCGAGACGGGCGAGACGATCACAACCGCCGTTGCAGTCGCGTTGCGCGAGCGCCTCGAGCGCCTGCGCGGAGCGGTGCCAAGTGAACGCCGCCGCGAGGCGCTCACCAGGCTGACGGATCGCAGCAGCGCACGTCGGGTTCGTGATCATCGAAGCGCGGACGAGATTGTGGGCTACGGTCCAGACGGTCTCCCGTCCTAGGAAGCGGCGTGGTTCTCGACACCTCTGCGTTGCTCGCGATGTTGCTCGCTGAGCCTGAGCGTGCGGCGTACGTCGCGATACTCGCTGACGCCAACGATCCGCAGATCTCTGCAGCGACGCTCGTCGAGGCCTCGATCGTGATGCTCGCGAAGACCGCCGAGGCCGGAATCCGGGATCTCGACGAGCTCCTCATGACGGGCGGCGTGCGCTGCGTCGCGGTTGATGAGGAGCAGGCGCGGTTGGCGCGCGACGCGTTTGCTCGCTTCGGCAAGGGACGATCGCCCGCCGGCCTGAACTTTGGCGACTGCTTCTCTTACGCCCTCGCGCAAGCAACGAACCGGCCGCTGCTGTTCAAGGGGGACGACTTCAACAAGACCGAAGTGACACCTGCGACCAATGCACCCGGCAATTCGCAGTGACGC
The DNA here is from genome assembly GCA_003157595.1 of Solirubrobacterales bacterium. GTDB lineage: Bacteria > Actinomycetota > Thermoleophilia > Solirubrobacterales > Solirubrobacteraceae > Palsa-513. The sequence continues at coordinate 4,260 of PMKB01000052.1, read as the reverse complement.
ACGTCGCGACACAGGTGTGCTGAGCGCCAGCCCCTCGCGATGAGTTGGTACTGACCACGCCGGGGCCGGGCGCAACCGTGAAGCTTGGCGGACCGATCTGGGCTCTCTTACTGCCCTTCGACGAACCGTAACCGTGTGGGGCGTGTGCTGTTTACGGCGTGACCTGCGCACCGAGCAGGTCACGGGTGCTGCTCTGCCAGACGGCGAAGGCTTGTGCGTCGTTTGTGTGGACGGTGGGCGATTCGACGCCCGCCTGCGGGCCAAGTGTCGTCGGGGGACTGAACGCTCCCCCCGCCGGCGCGATCGCGAGCTCGGCGAAGATCACCTCGCCTGAGGGCTGGAATTGCAAGCTGCCCCAGCCGGCCAGGACGTGGCCGTCCGTGGTAACCGAGACCGAGGGAAACGGGGCGGCGTTGCTGTCAAGTTCGACTGCGCGACCAAACGGCGCGCCGTGGATGCTGGTCTGGACCATCATGGGGCCGCCGCTATCAACCTCGATGCCGGAGGAGGCGTTGAACGCGAGCGCGAGAACGCCGTCGCCGCTGGCGAGCGACAGCGCTGATGCCACCTTGTTGTAGGCGACAACTGGTTTCGCGAAACCGTTGACGCTCTGCCGGGCGACCATGATGCGGTTGACGTGGGGTCCGCCCCCCGTGTTGGCGTCCTCTTGGACCCATGCGATCGCGGGAGTACTCCCAACCGGCGTGCCAACAAGCCCGGTGAGACTGACGAACTCGTTGCCCGGGACGCCCTCACCGCCGATGAAGCTCCGCGGTCGCGTGAAGCCCGTGCTCGGCGACCACCGAGCCCAGTGCACCGGCACGACATAGGCCTCGTCGAAGTAGGCGTCGGCGTCCAGCCACACCGCAAACAGACGCCCCCCCGATCCGCCGACCAGGATCGGCTCCAGCGACCCTGCGCCCAAGCTGTGCAGCGATCCGAAGCTCCCGCCTCTGCTCTGCGCCCACACCATCTGCGGGTCGCGCACGCTCTCGCGCCAAAACACGACAACCGTTCTGCCCGCCACGCTCGCGACCGCGGGCTCCGCTGCGGGCCCTACACCCGTCGGGAACGGAGTCGGGTTCTCGTTATCGTTCCCCCACCGCCAGCTCGCAAGCGTCTGAACCGGCGTGCAGCCGGCAAGCGTGCACCGCCTCGCGGTCACCGCGACCACCCCGGATGAGCCGTATGCGTCGCGTTGTGTCTCCCACACGAACGTCGCTGCTCCCACCGAGGCCGATATCGCCGGCGAACTCGCGATCGAGTCCGCGCTGGCCGACACGATGACCGGAGCAAGCTTCTGCCCATCCACCGCACGCGCGACGATCACAAAACCACGACCTTCAACGCGGTCGTCGTCGCTGGTCGGGACGGCCGCCCAGATCGTGCCGTCAGGACCCAGCGCAGACGGTGCCACACCAAACCCGGCCGGAACACCGGAACCCAGCGCGAAAGGCGCGCCAACAGACAACACAGGCCCAGCCGCCACGCCCGACTGCACCACGACCAACCCCAGCCAAACAACCGCCGCCACCCCCGCCGCCGCGACCAGTCGATTGGGCCTCACGCGTCCCATACTCCTCAAACGACCGCCCAACGCACAAGTCGCGCACACCCGAGCGGGCGGGCCCAACACCCCGGCCGATCCGATCTTGCCAGCATGCGATCAAGAAAAGGCAACACCACGCCGCAGCAGTAGCGCTGTCGCAACACTTGAGCAGCGACACCGCCGAGTTCACGCGGATCCAGCAGCGTGGTGTGGTTGGTGATCTGTCCGCCTCATGGCTATGACTCTGGTCAAGCCGGAGACATTGCCCCTCGCGACCGTCAAAGCTCGGTGCTCCGAGATCGTCGATCGCGTGGCCTGAACGTCGCTGCGGAGTCTGAGGCGTTTCTTGACTTCATGGCGAACCATGCCCGCAACGCGCGACAGGCAGCACGCGGGGGTTCGGGCGGATCTCGAACGGTCACGGTGCTCCCTCTACGATGCGTTGGTGGCTATCAGGCAGAGCGCCGGGATCCTCCTCTTTCGTCGTCCCGCGGTCCTGGCCCGCGAGCCGGAGGTCCTGCTCGGGCACCCGGGTGGGCCGTTCTTCGCGCGTAGGGACGAGGGCCACTGGTCGATCCCGAAGGGCGAGCCGGATCACGTCGATGAGGATCTGCTGGCCGTTGCCCGTCGTGAGTTCGCCGAGGAGGTTGGCCATCCGGCGCCGCTGGTCCAGCCCGATGGATCGGCGCCGATCCCGCTTGGCACAATCGTCCAGAAGGGCGGCAAGGTCGTCTATGCCTGGGCGATCGAGGGCGATCTCGATCCGGCCACGGCACGCTCGAACGTGTTCGAGCTGGAATGGCCGCCGCGGAGCGGCCGGCGCGAGAGCTTCCCCGAGATCGACCGTGTGGAGTGGTTCGCGCCGGCCGAGGCTCGGCGCCGGGTGAAACCGACTCAGATCCCGTTCATTGATCGGCTGATCGCGGCCGTGGTCAATGACCACTCGACATCTGGGACGGCTCGCTAGCCTTCGATCCGGCCCGCTGGCACCGCACAGCGTCCGCCGTCGGTTCGCGCGAGATCCGACACGGCTGAGTTCAGGCGCGAGCGGCCCTCTCGCTCCGTGGCAGCCCGCGAGCCGACGCCCTCGGCGGCGACGCGGAACAATAGGTCGCTGATGAACCTCCTCTTCGCGATCACGCCTCAGGCAGGCCGCAAATTGGCCGAAGTCGGCTTGTTGCTCATTCTCTTCGCTGGCATCTGGCTGGCCGCCGCCCAAATCCCGCTGTTCAAACTGGCCATTGCAAGGACGATCATTGCGGGAATCGCTCTCGCCATCGCCGGCGTGCTTCTCATCATCGCCACGCGCTGGGGTCATTTCGGCTAATGGGCGACGTGCCTCGCCGTCGCCACGTTGCTGCGATGCGCGATTTCCAACAGCGTGCGCCGCGGCCGGATCTATGCGAAAGAGGTATCCACTTCGTGGCTGTCACTGGTCGGCTAGAACCTCCCGCCACTCGACGGGGAGTTAGGCTGGCTTGATCGGACGAGCAAGCGGGGGACAGCATCGCGCGGCAGCACAACCGCGCAGTATGAGGAGCGAGGAGAAGGCAGCCACCGACGCCGCGTGTTCGCAGCGGTTCTACCACGGCACGCGGGCTGACCTGAAGCCGGGAGACCTAATCGAGCCCGGCTATCGCTCTAACTTCGGCAAGCGGAACAAGGCAGGCTATGTCTACCTGACCGGCACTCTGGACGCGGCCATTTGGGGAGCGGAACTAGCGCGCGGCGAAGGTCCCGGCCGAATCTATACGGTAGAGCCGGCCGGACCGATTGCGGACGACCCCAACCTGACGGACACGAAGTTTCCGGGCAATCCCACGCAGTCCTACCGCTCGCTGGAGCCGTTGCGAGTCACCGGCGAGTGCACAGGCTGGCACGGACATCCCCCCGAGATGGTCCAGGCCATGAAAGACCGCATCATGCATCTTGAGCCACTCGACGGCTCGTAGCGCGCCAATCACGAGCCGTCTCACGGTGTCGCAACGCGACCAGCAGCAGCACAGTCGGCCCCAGCGCCCCGGCTATTGATCGAGGCGGCGCGCTAGCCAGACAGCGCGTGACATGCGCCACGTGAAGTCGATGCCGGCATCGCTCGGGGCGCGTTGCTCGTTTGGCTGCTCTCCGACGAACTCGAAGCCAAGGCGCCGCGGGATACCGGCGCTGGCCACGTTCGCCTTGTCGTGATGGATCTCAACGCGGTTGATGCCCGGGATGCTGAACGCTGCGTCGGTGAGCAGTGCCGACGCCGCCGTGGCGAGTCCTCGTCGCAGAAAGGACGAGTGAATCCAGTACCCGATCTCGAGCGTCCCAGGTCCCCGCCGATGCAGCCCACATCCCCCAGCAACGTGTCCTTCAGCGATGACGGCGAGCGCAACGTCGCCGCCGTCGAGCCATTCCCGCTCACGCTCCGCGAGCATCGCACGACGCTCCCCTAGCGACAGCGGCTCAGCCGCCATCCACGCTACCCACTGGCGCAGGTGCTCAGCACTCTCCGTCACAGCCGTCGCAAATGCCTCCGCGTCGCTCTCACGCCATCGCTTCAACACCACGCCACGACCCTCGATCCGCTCAGGCAACCGCACACGGGCGTCTCCGCTCACCGTCCGAACATAGCCGCCACGCTGTCGCCCTGCGCGAAACCGAGCCCTCCAGCGACGCTCGCTTCGCACGCGAATACAAGCGTCCGAGGGTGTCCGTCTAACTGTGTA
>PMKB01000234.1 GCA_003157595.1 Solirubrobacterales bacterium | reverse complement strand
ACAGCTCGCGGTAGAGGCCGGCGCGGCGGATCTCGTCCTGGAGGATGTGGTCGGCGTCGCGCAGCAGGTCGAGCCGCGCCTTGGTCGCCTCGCCGCCGACGATGCGGATCGCGAGCCCCGGCCCCGGGAACGGCTGGCGCCAGACCAACCGCTCCGGCAGCCCGAGCTCGGCGCCGACCGCTCGCACCTCGTCCTTGAACAGCATGCGCAGCGGCTCGACCAGCTCGAAGCTCAGATCGTCGGGCAGCCCGCCGACGTTGTGGTGGGACTTGATCGTCGCCGACCCGCGCCGGCCGCCGGATTCGATCACGTCGGAGTAGAGCGTGCCCTGGACCAGGAAGTGGGCGCCGGAGAGCTTGGCCGCCTCCTCCTCGAACACGCGGATGAACTCGGCGCCGATCAGCTTGCGCTTGGACTCGGGCTCGGTCACCCCGGCGAGGCGGGCCAGGAAGCGCTCCTCCGCATCGACGGCAACCAGCGGGACCTTGAAGGTGTCGCGGAAGGCCGCGACGACCTGCTCGCCCTCGCCCTTGCGCATCAGGCCGTGATCGACGAACACGCANNACGCAGGTCAGCTGGTCGCCGATCGCGCGGTGCACGAGCAGCGCCGCGACGGAGGAGTCGACGCCCCCGGAGAGGCCGCAGATCGCCCGCCCGTCGCCGACCTGGGCGCGGATCCGTGCGATCTGCTCATCGACGATCGAAGCCGGGCTCCAGCCGCGGTCGGCGCCGCAGATCTCCTCGAGGAATGTCGTCAGGATCTGCTGGCCAAACGGCGTGTGGGCGACCTCGGGGTGAAATTGGATCGCGTAGATCCCGCGCTCGGGCGCCTCGAAGGCCGCGACAGGCGAGGCCGTCGAGGAGGCGAGCTCAGCGAAGCCCGGGGGCGCTCGCCTGACGGTGTCGCGGTGCGACATCCAGCAGGCCTGCTGGTGCGGGAGGCCGCGCAGCAGGCGCCCCTCCTCGCGCACGGTCAGCTCGGAGCGGCCGAACTCGCCCACCTCGGCGCGCTCGACGAGCCCCCCGAGTGAGTGCGCGAGCAGCTGCATGCCGTAGCAGATGCCCAGCACGGGAACGCCCAGCTCGAGCAGCGCGGGGTCAAGCGCCGGGGCGCCCGCGGCGTAGACCGACGCCGGCCCGCCCGACAGGATCAGCCCCTTCGGCGCACGCCGAGCCACCTCCTCGGCACTCACGTCGCACGCCAGGAGCTCCGAGAAGACTCCACATTCGCGCACACGGCGCGCGATCAGCTGCGAGTACTGACCGCCGAAGTCGATCACCAGCACCTCGTCGCCCGCGCTGCCCACAGCCTGCTCGCGGGCAGACTCCGCGGTGACGAGGGTGTCGCTCACGCGCGAGGCCCCGCCCGGCCCTCAGGCATTGACGAGCGCCGAGCCCGTGCCGGTTGAGCCCATCCCGACCCCCTGGTCGCGCTGCAGCTGCTTGCCCTCGGTCTGCAGCGCCGGCGCGACCATCAGCTCGGCGCGGTTGAACTCCGCCAGGTCCTTGTAGCCGCAGGTCGCCATCGACGTCCGCAGGCCGCCGAACAGGTTGAGCGTCCCATCGTTCTGGTGCGCCGGGCCGATCAGGATCTCCTCGAGCGTCGCGTTCTGATGCGTCGCGACGCGGGCGCCGCGGGGCAGCGTCGGATGGAACGTCGCCATGCCCCAGTGGTAGCCGTGGCCGGGCGCCTCGAACGCGCGCGCCAGCGGCGAGCCGATCATCACCGCGTCGGCGCCGCAGGCGATCGCCTTGGAGATGTCGCCACCGGTGCGCATCCCGCCGTCGGCGATCACCATCGAGTACTCGCCGGTCTCCTTCATGTGCGTCGAGCGGGCGTCCGCGACGTCGGCGATCGCCGTCGCCTGCGGCACGCCGATCCCGAGCACGCCGCGCGTGGTGCACGCGGCGCCCGGCCCGACTCCGACCAGCACACCGGCGGCGCCGGTGCGCATCAGGTGCAGACCGGTGTGGTAGGAGGCGCAGCCGCCGACGATCACAGGCACGTCGAGTTGCGGGATGAACTCCTTGAGGTTCAGCGGCTCGCTCGTCGTGGAGACATGCTCGCCCGAGACCACCGTGCCCTGGATCACGAGGATGTCGAGCCCGGCCTCGAGCGCGATCTCGTAGTAGCGGGAGACGCGCTGCGGCGTCAGGGCGGCGGCGCAGACCACGCCCTCCGCCTTGATCTCGCGGATCCGCTGGGCGATCAGCTCCTCCTTGACCGGCTCGCGGTAGATCTCCTGCATCTCGCTGGTCGCCTCTTCCTTGCCGAGCGCGGCGATCCGCTCGAGCTGTTCCTCAGCGTCCTCATAACGCGTGAAGATGCCCTCGAGGTTGAGCACGGCGAGCCCCCCGAGGCGGCCGATCGCGCCGGCTGTGGCGGGCGAGACGACCCCGTCCATCGCGCTGGCCAGCAGCGGCAGATCGAAGCGGTAGTCGCCGAGCTTCCAGCTGATGTCGATGTCGTCCGGATCGCGCGTGCGGCGGGAGGGCACGATTGCGATGTCGTCAAACCCGTATGCGCGCCGCGCCTTCTTGCCACGGCCGATCTCTACTTCCATTGCACGATCCTAGGTCTCGAGGCGGACGAACGGCGGTACGCGAGCCGTGCTGCGGCGGCGGTGAACCACCTATGGCGAGCATACCCTCTAGCCAACGCCGGCGGGCGCAACCACTTCGCTCGCCGCGACTTCGGCGAGCAGACGGTCGACCTCGTGGACGTCGATCAGCCCGGCGCCGAGGCGCCCGGTCGACTCCGCGCCGCAGGCGACACCGAAACGCAGGCACTCCGCGGCCGGCGAGCCGCGGTAGTGCGCGGCGACGAAGCCGGCGAGAAAGGCGTCGCCGGAGCCGACGGTGGCAACCGAGTGCTGCTGGGGCACCGTGACGCGGTACACGCGCGGCGCGCCGTCGACGAGTATCTGCGCGAGGCAGCCGTCGGCCAGCGTCATGATCGCCGAGCGCGCACCGAGCGCGACAATCTCGCGCACCGCCCCGCAACGGTCATCGTCGTCGTTGAACTCGTGCCCGACCAGCTCCTCGGCCTCGACCAGGTTGGGCGAGACCACGTCGGGCTCGGCACGGACGGCGTGACGCAGCGCCTCGCCGTCGGTGTCGACGACGGTCATCACGTCGAGCTTGTGCATCTCGCGCACGAGCTGCGCGTAGAAGTCGGGCTCGAGCCCGCGCGGCAGCGAGCCGGCGAAGACGACGATCGCCGCGCCCCGCGCCAGGTAGAGCAGCTTCTCGCGGAACTGCTCGACCTCGTCCGGCTCGACGCGCGGTCCCTGCTCGTTGATCTCGGTCTGCTCGCCGGTCGTCGGGTCGAGCACGGAGGTGTTGGTTCGCGACTCCTCGCGGATGCGGACGAAGTCGTGCAGGATCGACTCCTCGCCGAGCTGGGCGACGATCTGGGTTCCCGTCGGCCCGCCCTGGAAGCCGGTCGCGATCACGGGCTGGCCGAGCGTCTTGAGCATCCGCGCGACGTTCACGCCCTTGCCGCCGGCCAGCGCGCGGCGTTCGACGGTGCGGTGGCGGCGCCCGAGCCGGAAGCTCGGTACCGACAGCGACTTGTCGATTGCCGCGTTGAGGGTGACGGTGATGATCATCGCTGCATCCCCGGGGCGCACCGCGTGGTGCGTGTGCGCATGATGCGCAGGCTACACCCCAGCGGCCTCGCGCCCAGTCCGCCGCCGCCGGCGAGCCCGCCGATCACCCCGCGCGGTGTGCGACGAGTGGGGGCGGCGGAGGCGGTGGGACCGCCGCCGCGGTCACGAGCGCCACCGTCTGGACCGGGCGCCCGTTCTCGGTCACGTCGATCCCGCCCTCCACCGCGCCCGCCGCGATCGGGCCCACCAGCCGGCGCGGGATCTCGAGCGAGGCGTGCAGATCGACGCTGCGTGCGAGCACCAGCGTCAGGGAGCGCCGGGCGATCAACCGCGCCGAATGCAGGCGGCCCGCGACCGGGACGCTCGCGTAGGTCCGCCCGGCGACGGCGACGTTCGCACTGCGGTAGACGCCGAGCCCGTAGCGCAGCAGCGCGAGTGCATCGGCGTCGCGCACCGCCTCGGTCGTCGCCCCCAGCACGACGCTGATCAGGCGCAGGCCGTTGAGCTTGGCGGCCGCGACCAGGCACTCGCCGGCATCGTTGGTGCTGCCTGTCTTGACGCCCACGACCCAGGGATAGGCGCCGACGAGGTCGTTGCGGTTGGTGACAACGATCCCGTCGGCGAGCCGCGCGCTGGGCTGATCGACGATCTTCCGAACCACCGGGTTGCGCATCAACACCCGCGTCAGGCGCGCCAGGTCGGTGGCCGTCGAGTAGTTGTCGCCCGGCGTGTCCAGGCCGATCGGCGTCGTGTAGTGGGTGCGCCCGAGGTGCAGGCTGGCGGCCGCCGCGTTCATCATCGCGACGAAGTTGCTCTCGCTCCCGCCGACGTCGATCGACAGCGAGTAGGCAACGTTGTTGCCGCTCGGCAGGAGCATCGCGCGCAGCATGTCCGGCACGCTCAGCCGGGTGCCCGCCGGCACCGGCGCCAGCGACTCGCCGATCCCCGCCGCATACGGCTGCTCTACCAGCTGGGCGTCGAGCGGCTCATGCGCAAGGGTGACGTAGGCGGTCATCAGCTTCGTTGTGCTCGCGATCGCCAGCTCGGCGTTGGCGTTGCGCGAGAACACGATCGCCCCGGTCCCCTGCTGCATCAGCAGCAGCGCACTCGCGGGCAGCGCGGACAGCTGTGCGGGCCCCTCCGCCACGCCCGCCGCCCGCGCGCCGGGCGCCGGCGCGGCACCGACAGCGAGCGCCCCGACGCTCGCCAGCCACAATGCGCCCGCCACGGGCGCCGCCCAGCGGATCGCTCGTCGGGAAACCATCAGCCGGGCAAGGCTATCGGCCGGCGCGTACTGAACACCCACATTGCTGTTCGGGTTGGCGCATGCGCCAACCCGCCGGTGGGTGCATGCACCCACCGGCAGCTGGGTGCATGCACCCAGCTGAAGACCCCCTTGAAGGCGAGTAGCCTCGGCGCTGTACGAGTCAGGAGGAACGCATGTTCAAGCGCTTCGATCGCCCGGTGCGCTGCAGCGCCGGCCATCTGTTCACAACGATCTGGATACCGGGCGTCTCGCTCAAGGGAGCCCGGCTCGGCAACCGTCGCTACCAGCGCTGCCCGGTCGGGCACCACTGGGCCACGGTCGCGCGGCTCGACCGCGACACCGCGAGCGCCGAGGATCTGGCGGCGGCCGCGGCGGTGCACGACATCCACATCTTCTGAGCTGGCGGCCCGGGCGCGGCAGCGTGGCGGCGGCGCCAAGAAGATGACGGTGCTCGGCGGCGTGGTGGCGGGCGACGGGGCCGAGAAGGTTGCGTGGCTCGCGCCGCCCGCGCAGTCGCTGCGTCACATCGTGGCGGCCTGCACCCCCAGCTGATCTGCGCCGGCCGGTTCAGCCGCGGTGGCAGGATGCCAGGGCCGTTGCGTAGAAGCGGAGGTAGTCGCCCCAGTGGCTGTCCCAGTAGGCCAGCTCGTGCGAGCCGGGCCAGACGTGGAACTGGACGGCCTGGCCGTCGGCGCGGAGCTCCTGCGCCAGGGTGGTGTCGGCCGATCGGAACGGGTCGAGCGTGCCGACGTCGATCCAGGTTGCCATCCCCCGGTAGGGGTCACCCGCGCGCGCCGCCGCGATGACGTCGTGGCGGGCGAAGTCCTCGGCATCGTCGAACGCGCCGGGAGCACTCTCGCCGCCGCTGACCCACAGTGCGGCGGAGTGGCCGCCAACGGCGCAGAAGCGGCCCGGATGAAGGCGGGCGATGTCGAGCGCACCGAAGCCCCCCATCGAGATGCCGCCGATCGCGACGCGCCGGGGGTCGGCGTGCAGGCGGCTGATGGCCTGCGGGATCACCTCCGAGTAGACGTATGACCCCCACGCCCCGTCGGCTCGGTCGTGCCAGTAGGAGTCGGGTCCGCCGTAGGGGAAGACGACGTCCGGCGCGCGCGCGCCGAGGCTCGCGAGCGCGGCGAACAACCGGCTGTCGATGCTCGAGTTCTCATCTCCGCCCTTGCCGTGCAGGAACACGACGAGCGGGCGCCGCCGGCCGCTCGAGCCGGCAGGAATGACCGCCGTGACGGGCATCGCCTGGTGCACCAGCGGGCTGTTGATCGTGAAGTGCACGATCTGTGCGCCGTGGGTCGCGACCGCGCCCGGTGCGCGCACGATGACGACGAGGGCCAGCGCCGCGAGCGCCGGCACGCCGAGCGCCGCCGCGCGCCGGCGCAGGTGCGCCCGCCTGCGGTCGCGCCTCGCCGCTCGGACCACGCGCGTCGAACGCGCGACGCCGAGACCCTCGCTCGGGTGCAGTGCCATCGCGGGCTCGAGTATCGCAGCGGCGCGGGGCCCCTGGCCGCCGCGCGCGCCGATCGCGGACGCGCCCGTTGGGGGCGCGCCGCGGCTCGCATCCGCTCGGCAGTCGGCTAAGCGACGATGTCTGAGGCCAGGACCTGGCCCGCTGCAACGCTCGTCGGGCGCTCGGCGATCAGCGCTCGCCACACCAACGCGGCGATTACCCCGCCCAGCAGCGGCGCGACGATGAACAGCCAGACCTGGCTGAGCGCGTCGCCGCCGACGATCAGTGCCGGGCCGAGGCTGCGGGGCTCAGCCGGTCGCGGCCGTGTTCGCTCGCAGGGCCCTCCGGCGGGATCGGCCGGCGGACGCGCTGATTGCCCCTCCGGGTGATTCCTGAGACGCCCGGGGACAATCTCGGATTGTTCCGCGCGCCCGGTTCCGGGAGCATCCAGACATGACCACGGTCGCGATCAAGCCGATGCCCGAGCGATCCGCGCCCTTCGAGCGCCCGCGCGGGCACCGCGGCGCCCAGGGCTCCGCCGCGGCGCTCGCGGCGATCGGCGCCGCGGCGACGCTGGTCGTGGCGCACCGGCACGGCACGCTGTCGAGCTCGGGGGGCCTCTCGGGGGGTTACTCGTATGTGTGGACCAGCCAGTTCGCGCACCCGACGCAGGCGCTCGTCGTATGGCTTTCGACCGCGACCTTCGCGCTCGCCGCGATGGTGCTGTGGCGAGCGCGAAGGTGGCGGCTGGTGGCGCTCGCCGTGGCCACGGTGATCGCAGCGGCGGTCGGCGCGGTCTGGGGCGTCGCGAACGCCCGCGACCATGCCGCGCCGTCGGCTGCGCAGGTGAGTGCGCTCCCGCGCGGGCTCTCCGAGGCTGCCGTACGCAAACGGCTCGGCGAGCCGCTCGCGGTGAGTGCGCAGGCCACGCCGGCGCACGGCGGTGCTTCGCTGCCGTGTCTGCTCTACGCGATCGGCGGCCGGCACGCGAGCACCGTCAGGCCGTTCCAGAACGGCCGTTGGGTCGCGATCGAGCCCGACAGCGCCAGCGCGCTGCTGTGCTTCACCGCCGGCCGGCTCAACGTCAGATCCAACGCCGGCGGATTCGGCCCATGAGCATCGCCGTCGCGAGCTCTCCGCCGCTGGCGGGCACGGCCGCCGGAGAGGACGCCGGCGGCAGCCGCTGGCTCGCGGGCGGCGTCGCCGCCGAGCTCAGCGACCTGCTCGCGGCGCCGGTCGGTTTCATCCGCGCGCTGATGCTGGTCGTGATCTATGCACAACCGGGACTGATCTATGTCTACGTGCTCGCCGCGCTGCTGATCCCGCGCGCCGGCCGGCGCCTGCCGAGCTGGAGCAACCTGATCGCGGGCGCCCGAATCGGCCTGCTGTATCTGCTCGTGCGCAACCTGCTCTCCGCCAACGGGGCACTGCTCAACAACGGCGGCACCGTCTTCTCGCAGGGCCCCGCGGTGTGGCTGCCGTTCGCCGGCGCGACGCTGTTCGGCGTCGTCATGGTGCTGGCCGGCGGTCGTCCGAGCGCCCAGCGCGATCCGCGACGCGATCGCGCCGTCGTGCTGGCGTCGCTGGCTGCGCTCGCCGGTCTGGGCCTCGTCGCGCTCGGCGTGCAGTTTGCGCCGTCGCTGCGCTGGGAGTGGGCGGTCGGCGCGCTCGCCGTGATCGGCGGCGGCGTGCTCGTCGCCGGCGGGCGGCGCACCGAGGCGGCGCTCGTCCCAGTCGTGCTGCTCGGGGTCTGCGCGGCGATGCTGGTCAGCGCCGGCGTGCGCCTGCAGGGCGGGTTCGGCAGCGAGACCGCCACACCCGCCGGCGCGAACGTGGTGGCGCCCGCCTACCGTCGCGCGATCGGCAACCTCACGCTCGACCTGACAGCGATGCCTGCGCACACGTCGCTGCTGAGCGTCAGCGCGAGCGTCGGCATCGGCAACCTGCGCATCGTCGTCCCCGCAGGCGCTCGCGTCAGCGCAAAGATCCACGTCGGCCGCGGCACCTTCGAGGTGGCCACCTGCAGCACGCAGGTCGGGCTCACGCCGCGCTATGGGCTCGACCGCAGCGCCAGCTTCCAGATCGCCGGACAGAAGCCCTACTGCCGCGGCGGGACTCTCCGCCCCACACTGCGCCTGCGGATCCTTGCGTCGGTCGGCATCGGCACCGTTGAGCTGACCGAGCCCCCGTGGACCACGGAAGTTCCGGGCTGATGGCCCGCGTC
>PMKB01000165.1 GCA_003157595.1 Solirubrobacterales bacterium | reverse complement strand
CCAGTGGCTGCAGTGCGACGCCACGGGCGCCAGCTGCACCGCGATCCCGGAGGCGACGGCGAGCAGCTATGTGCCGGTGGCCGGCGACGCGGGTCACGCGCTGAGGGTGACGGTGACCGCGACGAACGCGAGCGGAACGGTCTCGGCAACGAGCTTCCCGACCGAGGCGGTCGCGGCGCTGCAGGTCAGCAACACGCCGCCGCCGCCCGTGCTCGACACCTCGACCAACCTCAACCCGGTGAGCGGAACGATCTTGATCCGTCTGCCCGGCAGCTCGACCTTCACCCCCGTCCCGGCCGGGACCAACGTGCCGATCGGCTCGACGGTCGACGCGATCAACGGAACCGTGTTGATCACCGTCGCACTGCCGAACGGTGGCACCCAGACCGGCGAGTTCTACGACGGCGAGTTCGTGCTCACGCAGTCATCGACTGGCAACACGATCCCGATCCTGACCGGCGGCACCTTCAAGGGCTGCCCTGCCCCGGACCAGTCCGCGTCGAGCAACAACGCAGCTCGGGCCGCCGGGTCCAAGAAGAAGCCGACGACCGTGGTTCGCCAGCTGTGGGGCAACGCCCACGGCAACTACACGACCAAGGGCCGCTACGGCTCGGCGTCGGTCAGCGGCACGATCTGGCTCGTGCAGGATCGCTGCGACGGCACCTACATCGAGGCGACCAAGGACAACGTGATCGTCGTCGCCTACGCCCACCCGCACAGGAAGTACAACATCAAGCAGGGTCACCACATCCTGATCGCGGCGCCCGGATCCTGATCCGACGCTGCGCCGACGGCCCGCCCGCGCAGCGACACCAGCACGGCTGATCGCACCCCGCGGCCTCACCTCGCCCGCATGGCACCGCCTGGACGAAGCCACAGCGAGGCGTGGCTCCCGCGCGGCTGCGGCACCTCGTAGACGGCCAGCAGAGCCACGATCGCCGGGGCGAAGAACCACGGGATATAGAGGTAGAACCAGTAGCTGACGCCCAGCTCGACCGCGATCAGGATCGCCGCCGCACACGCACACAGGCCGAGCAGGTCATCGCGACGGGGCGCCACAGCGAGCGCGAGCGCGAGCACCACAGCGAGCGCCTGAACCGCGACCTGCTCCGGGCGCAGGCCACCGTAGAGACCCCAGATCGAGAACGGCGCGCTGCGGCCGGCCTGGTAGCCAACCGTGCGGGAGTAGATCGTCGCGAGCGTGTTGTGCTCGAGCGCCGGGATCGCCGCCAGCGCGGCCACCACGCCGAAGGCTGCCGCGAAGATCACCACTCCCCGCCTGCCGCGCTCGCGCAGCCGGTGCGTCGCGAGCAGCGGCGCGAGCGCGAGCGGCGCGAACTTGGCCAGGCCCGCCAGCGCGGCGAAGACGCCGCGCGCGGGCGGCGACTCCGCCACCAGCAGCGTCGCGAGCACGAGCGCCGCGACGAGCGCGTCGTTGGAGTTGGACTCGAGCGCGAAGGCGGTGAACGGGAACGCCGCCCACGCGTAGGCGAGCACGACGCCCGTGGAAGGCCCGCGGATGCGCCGGCCGAGCAGGAACAGCAACGCGATCGTGAGCAGATCAAAGAAGATCGCCGCCGCATGCGCCGCGGCCAGATCGTCCCAGCGGCCGCTGAACCCCCACAAGGCGACGAACGGCGCATACGCCTCGTAGGCGACGGGCCCGTAGGTGTCGCCGCGCGTGATGTCGGCTGGGAACTGGCCGTAGATCGCCGTCCCGTCGAGCACCTTCTGGGCGCCGACGACATTCGCGTAGCCCACGTCGATCACGCCCGAGTCGACGACGTTCAGCCCGATCCGGAAGGCGATCAGGAAGACGAGGCCGACGGTCAGCCAGCGGACGCCGACATTCAGCCGCAGTCGCGGCGGACGCGGCGCGCCGCGGCGGGCCAGCCAAAGCAGGCGCGCCAGCAGGTAGACGAGCGGCGGGTAGCTGAGCGGGACCGAGAGGCCGATGTCGGCGCGGTTGAAGAAGGCGAGCGACACCGATAGCGACGTCAGCGCCAGCAGGTCCAGATTCACCATCGCCAGCGGCGTGCGCCAGTCGAAGAACGGTGCGAGGAACAGCAGGCACAGCGGCAGCCAGATGTAGAGCGCGTCGATGTGGCGGCCGAAGGCGCCGGGGTACCCGCGCGCCATCGTCCAGGCGATCTGAACACCGGTGTAGGTGCCCAGCACGCGACCGCTGGACGCGCCCACGATCACCTGCACAAACTCCTGGTTGCGCGAGTAGAACGCCACCTGCCACTCGCCGGCGACCGGGCTCGACACCTGCGAGAAAGCGCCCGGGTGGGTTCGTTCCTCGCGCCGCACGAGCGCGAGCCGCGTCGCGACCACCGTCGCCTGCGCGCTCGACACACCGGCGACGGCAACAGCGGGCGCGAGCGCCAGCGCCAGCAGCGCGAGCGCGAGTGCGCGGCGCATCAGTCCAGCCCGAAGTGCCGCGTGATCAGCGGCGCGACGTCGGCGATCGACCACTGCGCGCGGTTCAGCTCGCCTTCGAGCCCGCAGCAGATCAGCGGAACATTCGAATCCCCGGCGGACAACGACCCGTGGCTGCCGCCGCCGATGTGACCGGCACCGCCCCAGTCGGTGAACTCCACGCCCGCGGCTGCGGTCAGCAGCACCTCGCCGGCAGGCTCGCAGGCAGTCGCATCCCACACCCGGGCGAGCGCGTCGGGGAACTCACCACTCCGCACGACGCCGTGGCGGACCCGCAGATCGAGGACCTCCGCGGCGCCGGAGAACGTCCAGCGCCGACCGCGCAGGTCGGCCAGCTGCTCCCCCGGGGCGAACCGCAGCTGGGCGCCGCCGCGCGCCACGACCGCCTCCTCCCCCTCTCGCCAGATGACGTGATCGACGCCGTCGATGCGCTGGGCGCGCGCGGTCACGCGCGCAAGCATCGACGGCTCGAACACGTAGATCATCGCCGCGCGCTGCGCCGGACAGATCGCGATCTGAGCGGGCTCGAGCGGTCGCATGTCGGTTGGGCGGCGCACGTCGAAGCCGGCGAACTGCGAGCCCAGTGAGACGGTGCGCTCGATCAGCGTGTGGGCGTGGTCGGCCACGACGATCACCGCGTGGTCCTCGAGGAACGGATCGGCGCCGCCGGCCGCCTCGAACAGGCGGGCGAGCTGGCGGTCGGCCTGCGCGATCGCTGCGACCTGGGAGTCGGGACCGAGCTTGTGCGAGTGGTTGTCGTTGTCGGGCAACGACAGCAGCAGGAAGTCGAACAGGTCGTGGCGCACGAGGTAGTCGCCCACGCAACCGGCGTGGCGGTCGCGCACGCCGGGCATTCCCAACGTGCTGCGACAGCCCGTGTCGCGGCTGGCGAAGATGTCCGCGTAGAACAGCTCCCGCGGGCCCATCACCGGGCGACGCACGAGCGCGAGCGCGGCGATCCGCGCAAGCGTGCTGTCATGCGCCGGCTGCTGGAGGTGGCGCCCGCGGTAGATCAAATAGGTGGTGCCGGCCGTGCGCAGGCCGGCGTCGTCGAGTCGCTCGAACACGGTCAGCGCGTCGGGCGCCAGATGCGCGCCGTTCATGTTGTAGATCGTGTCGGTGAGCTGGCGGCCGAGGCCAAAGCGCAGCGCGGCGCGGAAGCTCGAGCCGTACTCGACGTAACGGCCCTCCGCGCGGTGATACCAGTTCATCGACGGGATCTGGTGGCGGTCGGGGCCCAGCCCGGTCGCGATCGTCGCCGCGCAGACGGGCGTGACGGAGGGGAACGCCGACACCGCTTCGCCGCTGTAGCTGCCCCGCTCGATCAGCGTCGCGAGGCAGGGCGCGCGGCCGTCGGCGACGGCCTGCTCGATCATCGCCGGCCGCGCGCCGTCGATCACGGCGAGGACGAGCTTCCTCAGCGCAGCACCCGAAGACCGGCGAAGCGAGCCTGGGCTCGGGCGCGCTGAGCCCAGGCGAGGCGGCCGAACAGGGCGAGCGCGAGCAACGCCACGGGGCCGGCGAACCAGCAGACCACGGCGAGCACCAGCGCGGCGGTGTCGGCATACAAAGCGACCGCGAACTGCGCCCGGCCGTCACTCAGGCGCTCGCGCGCGCCGTTGAGCACGGGACGCGAGATCTGGTGCACGAGCCCGGCGGCGAGCGCGCCGGCGAGCAGCCCGGGCCATGCCGCCTCGTGATGGGCCGCGAGCACCGCGGCAAACAGCAGGCCGCCGAGCGCGATCCCCGCGATCGCCACCAGTTCACGGACAAGGCGCGGCCTCAAGACGGCACAGACAACGAACAGGCACGCCACGACCAGCAGAAACCAGCCTGACTGCAGGAACGCGTAGTGGGTCCCGCGAAAGTCGAACACGGCGTCCGCGCCGGCCAGCCCGCCAGCCGCCAGCGCCGGCGTGAAGGGGCGGATCCCGGCTGCAAGCGCCAAGCCAAGACCGGTGCAGATGTGGAGGAAGAGGCTCATCATGCGCTAGCGTGGAGGCGGTCATGACGATAGTTGACCGACCACTGCGGCGATGAGCGAGCGTCGACCACCGCGCTCGGCCGCGCATGAGCTCGAGCGCTACGCGGGGCTGTTCGCCAGCCGCACGCGCGTGATGCGCTCCTCGGCGATGCGCGACCTGATGGCGATCACGGTGCGTCCCGAGGTGATCTCGCTCGCCGGGGGGCTGCCCGACACCTCGACGTTCGACCCCGCGTTGTTTCTCCGGCTGCTCGCCCAGATGCCGCCCGCCCAGGCGCTGCAGTACGGTCCGAGCGAGGGTCTGCTGGGCGTGCGCGAGGCGATCACCGCTGTGATGGCCGCCGAGGACATGGCCGTGGATCCCGACGAGGTGATCGTCACGACCGGCGGCCAGCAGGCGATCGATCTTGTCACCAAGGCGCTGATCGACCCGGGCGACGTGGTGATCGCGGAGGCGCCGACCTACCCTGGCGCGGTGCCGACCTTCTGCTCCTACGAGGCCGACGTGATCCAGATCGAGATGGACGACGACGGGATGAACTTGGACGCGCTCGAGGAGACGCTCGCCCGGCTCGATCGCGAGCACCGCCGGCCGAAGTTCATCTACACGATCCCGACCTTCCAGAACCCGGCCGGCGTGACGATGTCGCTCGCGCGCCGCAGGCGCCTGGTGGCGCTGGCGCGCGAGCGCGAACTGCTCGTGCTCGAGGACAACCCCTACGGGCTGC
>PMKB01000333.1 GCA_003157595.1 Solirubrobacterales bacterium | reverse complement strand
CAACCACACGGCGGAGGGCAACCATCTCGGGCCGATGCTCTCGTTCAGGGGCGTGGACAACCCCGCCTACTACCGCCTGATGCCCGACGACCCACGCCACTACATGGACTTCACCGGTACGGGCAATTCGCTGAACCCGGTCCAGCCGACCGTTCTGCGCCTGATCATGGACTCGCTGCGCTACTGGGTGATGGAATGCCGCGTGGATGGCTTCCGCTTCGACCTCGCGGCGGCGCTGGCCCGCGAGTTCTACGACGTCGACCGCCTGTCGGCGTTCTTCGACATCATCTACCAGGACCCGGTGCTCTCGCAGGTCAAGCTGATCGCGGAGCCCTGGGACGTCGGGCCCGGCGGCTACCAGGTCGGCAACTTCCCGGTCCTGTGGTCGGAGTGGAACGGCATGTACCGCGACACGATGCGCGACTTCTGGCGCGGCGACGCCAGCGTGGCCGACTTCGCGCGGCGCTTCACGGGGTCCAGCGACCTCTACCAGTCAGACGGCCGCCGGCCGTTTGCCTCGATCAACTTCATCACCGCGCACGACGGCTTCACGCTGCGCGATCTCGTCTCCTACAACGACAAGCACAACGAGGCAAACGGGGAGTCGGGCCGCGACGGCACCGACGACAACCGCTCCTGGAACTGCGGCGCGGAGGGGTCCACCGGCGACCCCGGGATCGCTGCGCTGCGCGAGCGCCAGCAGCGCAACTTCCTCGCCACCCTGTTTCTCTCGCAGGGCGTGCCGATGCTGCTCGGAGGTGACGAGTTCGGCCGCACGCAGGAGGGCAACAACAACGCCTGGTGCCAGGACAACGGCATCTCCTGGTACGGCTGGGAGCACGAGGACTGGCAGCAGCGCCTGCTCGCGTTCACGCGCCGGCTGATCGCACTGCGCCGAGAGCATCCCGTGTTCAGGCGGACCGAGTTCCTCGCCGGACGAGAGCAGGAGGGATCTGGTCTACCCGATGCCTGGTGGTTTCGCGCCGACGGCCGGCGCATGACCCAGCGCGACTGGGCCAACAAGGGGGCCGGCACGCTCGGCGTGTTCCTCAACGGCGACGAGATCACCGAAACGACCCGCGATGGCCAGCCGATCGTCGACGACTGCTTCCTGCTGCTGTTCAACGCCTATCACGACGACGTCGAGATGCGCCTGCCCAATCACAGCTTCGGCCAGGAGTGGGTGCTCGAGCTCTCGACGCTGGACCCCGCGCTCGAGCCCGGAGCCGACACCTTTCACGCGCGCGAAGCGCTTGCGGTCACCGCACGCTCGCTGCTCTTGCTGAAGCGCTCGCGGCCGCAGCGACGCGAAGCCTAGGCGCCGCTCAGACCGGCTCGTCCGCGTCCTCGCGCCAGCGCCGGAACAGCTCGCTGAACTGCTCGCGCATCTGAGGCGAGAAATCCTCGGGCGCTGCGGCGGCGATCGCGCCGGCCGCGGCGAGTTTCCTGTCGCTGTGCATCGAGGCCTCCTGGGTGAGTTTGATGCGTCCATCGCTTCAGTCCGCGCCGGCCCAGGGCGTTACACCCCTCGCCCGCGGGCGGCGTAGCATGCGCCGCGATGGCGTCGATCGACGATCCCCCGCTGCGCCGGCTCGCCGAGGACGGCATCGGTCACGAGGCCGCCTATGAGTTGATCAGCAGCGAGCTCCTGCTGGACGGCAGTGCGCGGCTGAACCTCGCGACGTTCGTGACCACGTGGATGCCCAGCCAGGCCGATCGCCTGATGGCGCAGACCGCCGAGAAGAACATGATCGACAAGGACGAGTACCCGCAGACCGCGGAGATCGAGTCGCGCTGCGTCGAGATCCTCGCCGACCTCTGGCACGCCCCGCCGAGCGATCAGGCGACCGGATGCTCGACGACCGGCTCGAGCGAGGCGGCGATGCTCGGCGGCCTCGCACTGAAGTGGCGCTGGCGCGAGCGGATGCGCGCCGCGGGCGCTCCGACTGAGCGGCCGAACCTCGTCGCCGGCATCAACGTCCAGGTCTGCTGGGAGAAGTTCTGCCGCTACTGGGACGTCGAGCCACGTCTGGTGGCGATGGAGGGCGAGCGCTACACGCTCGGCGCGGCCGAGGCGGCGGCGCTTTGCGACGAGAACACGATCGGCGTCGCGGCGATCCTCGGCTCCACCTTCGACGGCAGCTACGAGCCGGTCGCCGAGATCGCGCAGGCGCTCGACGCGCTCCAGCGCGACAAGGGAATCGACGTCCCGATCCATGTCGACGCCGCCTCCGGCGGCTTCGTCGCGCCCTTCATCCAGCCCGAGCTGGTCTGGGATTTCCGCATCCCCCGCGTCCAGTCGATCAACGCCTCCGGGCACAAGTACGGGCTCGTCTACCCCGGCGTCGGCTGGGCGCTCTGGCGCGACCGCGACGCGCTCCCGGCCGATCTGATCTTCGACGTCAACTACCTCGGCGGCCACATGCCCACCTTCGCGCTGAACTTCTCGCGGCCCGGAAGCGAGGTGGTCACGCAGTACTTGATGTTCACGAGTCTCGGCCACAGCGGCTACCGCGCCGTGCAGCAACGCTCATCCGACATCGCCCGCTATCTCGCCGCCCAGATCGCGGCGATCGGGCCCTACGACCTGGTCAGCGACGCCAGCGATTTGCCCGTGTTTGCCTTCACGCTCAAGCCTGAGGTGACCAACTACACGGTGTTCGACGTCTCCGACCGGCTGCGCGAACGGGGTTGGCTCGTCCCGGCCTACACCTTCCCGGCCAATCGCGAGGACCTTTCGGTGCTGCGGATCGTCGTGCGAGCCGGGATGAGCCATGAGATGGCCGACCTGCTGCTGCGCGACCTGCGCGCGCACACCGCAGCGCTCGAGGCGCTCGACGGTCCGCTGCCGGCATCTCGGCCGCAGGTGTCGGCCTTCGCGCACTGACCGCTCCGCGCTGGTTTGGTACGCCTCTCGACCGTCGCGTTGCGGCTGCGCGAGCAGCCGTCGCCTGTCGCACCGCGACCGCACGGTCTCGTATGCTCCGCGCCTGGCTTTCGCGACGTGGGGGTACTGATGCAGGCAGATCGTGGGGTTCGAGTCATTGCGGCCGCGCTGGGGGGCGCGCTGATGCTCGCCGCTTCACTGGTCCTGCCTGCCGCCACTGGCGCCCAGGCAACGTCCGGTCCGATTGCGAGCAACGGCGAGCCGGTGCAGGTCGTCACCAACTACGTCGAGACACCCACTTCGTTCGCCTGGGGCGGTGGGACGATGTTCATCGGCAAGGGGCCGTCGCTGCCCGACTACGGCCCCGGCGGCCTTGTGAGCGTCACGAGCGGGGTCGCGACGCCGGTACCCAACGGCCCGACGGACGTCTACGGCCTGGCTTGGCAGGACGGCTCGTTGTACGTCTCGACCGGCCCGACGATCATCGCGCTCGGCGGCTGGAACGGCACGACGTTCGCCACCGACAAGACGATCTACGCCAACTCCTCTCCCGACTTCAACGGCCTCAGCGGCATCGCCTTCGGGCCCGACGGGCGTCTGTACGTCGGGCTGTTGGCGAAGGAGCCGGCCTACGATCACGCCAAGGACCCCTATCCGCTCTCGCAGGCGATCGTTTCGATGAACGCGGACGGCAAGGACCTGCGGATCGTCAGCCGCGGCCTGCGCCAGCCGTTCCAGCTGCACTTCCCGGCGGGCTCGCGCTACCCCTACGTGAGCGACCTCGGGCAGGACGAAGGGGCACCCGACACGATCCCGCGCGATGAGGTCGTCGTGGCCAAGCCCGGTCAGAACTACGGCTTCCCGACGTGCGTCTGGTACCCCGCGCAGACGAAGCTATGCCGCCAGTTCAAGAAGCCGCTGATCNNACGCCTCGCCGATGGGCATCAGCTCGATCGGGAAGGCGCTCTACGTCGCGCTCTACACGGGCATCGGAACGTCCGGCCCCGAGGTCGTCAAGATCCCGACGGCGGGCGGCCGGGCCACGCCATTCGTGACCGGTTTCTCCTCCCCGATCATCGGCCTGGCGGTCGAGGGTGGCTACGTCTACATCGGCGAGCAATCGGGCACGATCTACAGGGTGTACTCGTAGGGAGCCGCCCGTCGCGGAACGGCTCGCGCAGGGCAACCAGGCCATTTCGGCCGGGAATCACCAGCGGGCGGCGCGGCTGATCGCGCCCGCCCAAAAGGGCAGTCAAGCCCGAGGCGGACAGCCTGGAACTACGGATGTCGGGCATTCCCGGGCGTCCTAGCGTTCGCCGTGTGCCGACAATTCGCGCGCGACGGCCTTCATGGCCACCGGTGATACCCGGAACTGCCCGGCGTCTGTCCACGGCGACCAGGCGCAACCACAGCGCAGACGGCGGCGCGGCGCGCGATACGCGCCGGTGGGCGGCGCTCGCGGTGCTGTGCGTCTCGATCCTGGTCGTGAACCTCGACAACACGATCCTCAATGTCGCGCTGCCGACGCTCGTGCGCAAGCTCGGAGCCAGCTCGAGCCAGTTGCAGTGGATCGTCGACGCCTACGCGATGGTCTACGCCGGGCTGCTGCTGGTCGGCGGGAGCCTCGCCGATCGATTCGGACGCAAGCGGCTGTTCCTGATCGGCTTGACGATCTTCGCGGGCGGCTCGGTGAGCGCGGCGTTCTCCGGCTCGGTTGCCACCCTGATCGCCTGGCGCGCGGTGATGGGAGCCGGCGCGGCACTGACGATGCCAGCCACGCTCTCGCTGATCAACGACCTCTTCCGCGACCCGCATGAACGATCGCGCGCGATCGGCCTATGGGCCGGGACGAGCGGCCTGGGCATCGCGATCGGCCCGATCGCCGGCGGGGTGCTGCTGGCGCACTTCTGGTGGGGGTCGGTCTTCTTCGTCAACGTCCCGATCGTCGCCGCCGGCCTGATCGGCGCCGCGCTGCTGGTGCCGGAGTCGAGCAACCCGCACGCCGCCCGACCGGATCCGGTCGGCGGGCTGCTGTCGATTGTCTCCCTCGGGCTGATTCTCTGGGCGATCATCGAAGCCCCGACACACGGTTGGGGCTCCGCCGGTGTGCTGGGCATCGGGTTCGCCGGCCTGGCTGCGCTCGCCGTGTTCGTCATCTGGGAGGTCCGCTGCGAGCACCCGATGCTCGACCTCGGCCTGTTCCGGGCGCGACGGTTCTCGGCGGCCACCTCGTCGGTCGCGCTCGGCGCGTTTGGGCTGTTCGGCGCGCTGTTCGTGCAGACCCAGTTTCTGCAGTTCAATCTGCGGCTCTCCGCGCTCCAGGCCGGCGTGCGCATCCTGCCGCTCGCAGCGATGATCGCGCTCGCCGCGCCGCTCTCGACGTTGGCCGTGCGCTCGATCGGCAGCAAGATCCCGGCAGGCGCCGGGCTGCTGTTCATCGCGGGCGGGCTGTGGTGGATCTCGCGTGTCTCCGACGCCTCCACGACCTACGCCCAGATCCTGCCCGGCATGCTCCTGGTGGGCCTCGGCGCCGGTCTGCTGATACCCACAGCGACCGATGCCATCGTCGGCTCGCTGCCGCGCGCCGACGCGGCGGTCGGCTCGGCAACCAACGGAGTCTCGATCCAGGTCGGCGGAGCACTCGGCGTCGCGGTGATCGGCAGCATTCTCGTCACGCGCTACCAGGACGTGATGTCGGGCGCCCTGGCCGCGGCGCCACTTCCGGCCGCAGCCAAGGCGGCGGCGCTCGGATCGATCGGCGGCGCACTCGACGTGGCAGCCAAGCTGCCCGGTGCCTTCGGCTCGGAGCTGATGGGGCGCGCCGGCCCGGCGTTCATGAGTGGCAGTGCGGTCGCGATGGGCATCGGTGCGGCCGTTGCGCTCGCCGGAGCTCTCGTGGCATTCGCCGCCCTTCCGTCCCGCCCGCGGCCGCCACGACCCTAGAGAGGCGGGGACGGCTTCAGCCCTCCGGACCCGGCGCCGCTGTGACACGCGGCACGGGTGGCTTCGCGCTCGCCCAGCGACACCGCACACCGCTCTGCTCACCGCGAGCCTCGTCGAATTCGCCCGCCGCGCAGGTGAGCTCAGTGGCAGTCACGCTCCGCGGCAGCGGGGACCGTGGTCGAAGATCCGCGTGATCGAGAAGGCGATCCCGACCTGCAGGCTGCCGGCGGCGCTCGCCCGAACCTCGGTCCAACCGCCGGCGGAGCGCTGGACGCAGCCGGCCCCGCTCTCCAGGGCCCAATAGGGCGTGAAGCGCACCCGCACGGTGAACGTGCCGGGTCGGCGGGTCTCGAGCGTGAAGGAGTCCGTGGTCATGCTCGTCACCACGGCCGGTCGCTGCACCAGCGGCTGGGCATCCAGGACGGCGAACAGGCGCCAGTGGGCTGAGTGCCAGACCTGGCGCAGATACGGCGGAGGGCCGCTGCGCAGCAGCTCGGCCTCCCCGAGCGCCGAGGAGTCAAGCGGCGCGTCTGGGAGCGCGACGTAGGAGATCGCTTCGCTGCGCAGCCACGTGTTGTAGCGCCCGGCGCCCAGTGGCGTGGAGCCGTAGAAGAGAGGGTCGTTCGCGAGGTCGACCTGTCGCTCCCAGCCGCGGGCGATCGCAACGTCCTGGGGCACCCAGCGAGCGTCCCAGTGGACGAGCGTCGGGACCACCTCGATGCGCGTCGGCCGGCTCGCGTCCAGCGCACCGATCGCCCGCATGTGATCGAGGAGAGGTGTGTAGTAGGCCTGTTGCGCCGATGGATCCGACGCAGCAGCCGCAAGGTCCTGCTCCGCCCGGATGATCTGCCAGAAGAGCAGCGCAGGGACCAGCACCAGCAGCACACGCGGGCGCCGCGCAAGCAGCGCACAGGCCGCGATCGGCGCGGCCGCGAGCGCCCCCAGACGCTCCGCGTTGTCGCCCATCGAGCTCGGGATCACGAACGCCGCGAACATCGCGGCTCCGTACAGCACGGCCCCCACGCGCAGCGTCCGCTGCTCGCGGGGGAGCAGGAGCGCGATCAGCAGCACGAGCGCCTCCTCCGGCCAGAAAGAGCTGGGGGCGTACGGCTGCGTGCCGGCTTCGGGGAAGGCGAGCGTCAACAGGACGATCGGCACCAGCGCGCTGCCCGCGAGCGCGAGCGCAAAGACCGAGCCCGGCGCGGCCGGACCGGCGCCGGACGCGCCGTCGCCGCCGGGGCGCGACCGCCCGCGCCGGCGGTCGAGGCGGCCGCCCAGCCCGGCAACCGCCCAGGCCACGCACGCCAGGCCGAGGAACGCCCCCGCGACGGGACTCCCGAGCGAGCTGAGCACACCAAGCAGGAGCGCCGGCGCACGGCGCCCACGCACGGCGGCGAGCAACGCCCCCAGCGCCAGGGCGAGACCGATGTCGAACGCCACGCGCGCCGAAGCGAGCTCGACGCCGACGCCGAATGCGAACCATGCGGCGGCGAGCCGGGTGCCAGGGGCCGGAAAATGCCCGTCGATCAAGAGCGCGAACAGCACCGCGGCAATCGTCGTCGCGACGACCGCGGTGAGGCGCAGGCCAAGCCAGGCCCCCAGCGCGGGCGACAGCAGGCTGTACGCGGGCAGGTAGTGGCCGCCGTACCAGCCGTCATCCCAGATCGTCAGCCCGGCATGCGCGAACAGGTAGCTGCGATAGGAGGCGGCCGCAAGATCACCGCTGAGCGGGGCGACGGCGAGGTAGCTGACGCCAAGCGCGCCCGCCACCAGGAGCGCCAACAGCCAAGGGGGCTGGTCGAGCAGGTCCGCGGCCGGGCGCCGCCGACGCGAGGGGAGCACCGCCGATCTCGCTTCCACGCGACGGGACTCTCCCACGTCGCCCGCTCCACCCTCGGCCGAGCGCAACCGCCGGGTCGCCCTTCGGGTTCGGCGCTCGCCGCGATCGGCCGCGCTCAGAGGTCCGCTGACGCGCCAGTGTCGGTCGCTGACGCGCCAGCGCCTGCGGTCTCCAAGTGCGCTTCGAACGGTTCGAGTCGTCCGTCCTGCGCGATCACCCAGACGGTCTCCTCGACGATGAACGCCTCCTCCGCCGGCAATCCCAGCGCCGCGGCGGCAAGCAGGGTGCCGCCGATCCGGTACACGTCCCGGACGGCCCCGATCCGAAACAGCGCACGCGTTTCGTCCAGCACGTCACCGCTGCCGGCGCGCAGCACCGTCCGCAGGTTCTCGCGAATCGCCAGCGCACCCACGGCGGCCGCGATGTTCTCGATCTCGTCAGAGGTGACGGCGGCAAGTGCGCGGGCGCGGGCGATAGACAGGCGCTGCAGCACGGCGCGGCTGCTGCCCCGACCGATCACGACGGGAATGTCGTACTGGCGGGCGCGCCTGATGTTGTCGGCGTCGGGATCGAGCTCGACGGCCACCACGGGGACGCCCAGCGTGCGCAGCATCATGCACAGGCGCAATCCGACCTGCCCGAGCCCCACCACGACGACGTGGTCCTGGCGAGGCATCGTCCGGGACCCGACGATCGCGACGAGACGGCGGTCCAGCAGGCGGTCGATCAGACCTGCGATGAACACGGCGGTGAAGGCCAGAGCGGCGAGCATCATCGCCGCGGAGTAAAGCTTCAGCCAGGCTGGTCCGGCGTCGACCCTCGGGCTGGGACCGACGGTGACGATCGTCTTCGTGGCCGCGTACACGGCGTCCACGACGGACTCGTGCAGTGCGAGCGCGATCACGATGGAGTCGCTGACGAGGATCATCACAAAACCCAGCAGTCCCGCCAGGAGCGTCCTGGCGCTCAGCTCGAAGGGGTGCACGAGCGAGCTGAGGTTGGTCAAGATTCGCTCGCCGCGGTTGCGAGGGTGCAACGCGAGCGGGGACGCAACCGGCGCGTCCGCGCCGCGTCGGATGCCGACCATCCTGCCACCCGAGCGCCGTACAGAGAGCAGATCGTCGGCTAGGCACGCCGCCGCGAGCGACGGAGCCACGATGTCCGCCATCGACATGACGCGGACGTTGGGAACGGCGCGCCGAAGCTCCGCGCCGAGGTCCCGGTTGTAGATGGTCACGATCAAGCGCACCCCGGGTCGCAGGTGCTCGACGACCAGCGCGTGGCGCAGCGAGACGCGGTCGTCGCGAGAAATCACGATCACCGCGTCGACCTCGGAGCTCATCGCCCGGCGGATTTCGTTGTCCGCCGGCTCCGGCAGGTGCAGCACCTCCACGGCCTCTTCGAGGGCACGGCGCACGACCTCGACGAGCGGCCCCTGGCCGATCACGAGGATCAGTCGTCGTCTGCCGTCCTCGCCTGGCGGCTGCTCAGCCATCCTGCGGCCAGTATCCGACACGCGCCGGTCGGCGCAGATCGTCGCGCGTCAGCGGTTCGAGCCGACGATGCGCGGCCATCACCCGCGTGGCTGATACGCCCGCGGCCGCAGCGTCCGGCTGGGGTGGCGCGCCTCCGGCCGCCGGCTAATTCTGCGGCCGCAGGGGTAGCCCGCTCAGCGCGTTCGTGAAGGTCGTCCTGTGCGGGCGGGTCGAGTCGAGCAGCCTGCGCCTGCTCGACGGTGGAAGGGGGCTGTGACCTGGCGGTTCAGCGCGGAGTCGCATCCACACGTGTTCGGCTCGTTCATTTCTGAACCGGGTGGTCGAATTCGGGCTGGTCGAGCAGTCGCAGCCACGTGCCGTCGGGTTGTCTGCGAACGACCTGCGCGCGAGCGCCGGCGCCGTCCTTCGGAGGAGTGGACGTGAGCGCGATGTCGCCGCTGATCAGGGTCGGCAGCGGAGGCTCCAGCTCGAAGTGTGGCGCGTTGGCGAGCACCTTCTCCCACAGCGCTCGGATGGCTTCGCGGCCCACTGTCAGCTCGCCCGGCGGATAGGCCATGACCGCCTCGTTCTCATACAGCGCGGCGATACCGGCTGCATCGCGGTCATTGGCGCGCTCGACGAACAGGCGGGTGAGATCCTCTGGCTTCAGTGCTGTCACGTTGTCGGGCATCGGGTCCTCTCGTTCGCGGGGATGTCTCTCAACGGCCAGTCTGGACCCAGGAGAAGTAGAAGTCCAACAGATGTTTCTGCTAAGAGCTAGAATTAGCGGATATGGAACTCAGGCAGCTGGAGTACTTCATCGCGGTGGTCGAGGAAGCCAACTTCACGCGCGCGGCGGAGCGCGTGCACATCAGTCAGTCCGGCGTCAGCGCCCAGATCCGCCAGCTCGAACGCGATCTCGGCGCGACGCTGATCGACCGCTCCGGTCGCACGGCCACCCTTACACCCGCCGGAGCGGCTGCACTCGAGCACGCCCGAGCCGCACTCGCCTCCGCGGAAGCCATGCGCCGAGCAGTCGATGACGTGCGCGAACTGATTCGGGGCCGGCTCGTGGTAGGCATGATCATCGGCTGCACAATCACCCCACTATTTGACGCGCTCGCCGCGTTCCACCACGCCCACCCCGGCGTCGAGATCGCCCTGGTCGAAGGCAACTCCGACCGGCTGATCGAGCGGGTGCAGCTCGGCCAGGCCGACATCGCCCTGATTGGAGCGATCGGCACGCCAGCGGGACTGGACGCGCTCACGATCATCAGCGAACGACTCGTCGCAGCCGTGCCGCCCGACCACCCGCTAGCAGGACGTCAACGAGTCGCCCTCGCTGATATCAGCTCCTACCCGCTGGTCTGTCTCCCAGAAGGAACGGGGATTCGAACCGTGTTTGACAAAGCCTGCCGGGCCAACGGAACACGGCCGGACATCGCGCTGGAGGCCAGCGCACCGGACGCCATCGCCGACCTCGCGATCCGCGGACTCGGCGTCGCCATCCTCAGCGAATCCATGACTGCCAAGCACGACGGCCGACTGAAAGCCCTCACAATCGACGACATCGAAACACCCGCGACCCTCGCCCTGATCTGGAAACCAGTACACAGTCCAGCGCTCCGAGAACTCCTCGTGCACACGCGCAAGGCCTTCACCAGACCGTCCTGACACGCCGTCCCCACCGGGGCAGTGCGATAATTTGAGCGATCGCTTTGAGCGATTGCTAAACTCCAAGCGTGGAGTCGACGACACCCATCGATCGGCGGACGCAGGAGCAGCTGAGCGGAACGAAGCTCAGGATCGCCGAGGCGGCGCTTGAGACGCTGAAGACGAAGGGGTTTGCCGCCGCGAGCGCAAGGGAGATTGCCGCGGCTGGAGCCTTCAACCAAGCGCTGATCTTCTACCACTTCGGCAGCATTGAGAAACTGCTGTTGGCCGCCCTCGAACTCGTCAGCGCCCGGAGGATGGGCGCCTACCGGGGCATGTTCGAGCAAACGCAGAGCCTCCCGGAGTTGGCGAGCCTCGCACGCGAGATCTACGCGGACGACCTCAAGAACGGTTACGTCACCGTGCTGGGCGAGATGGTCGCCGCCGGCGTCTCGCACGCCGGGCTCGGCGCCGAGGTCGTCGCCTGCCTTCAGCCCTGGGTCGACATGGTCGAGCGCAAGCTGCGGGAACTGCTCGCCGGATCGCTGTTCGAATCGATGGTGCCGCCACGCGACGTCGCATTCGCGGTCATTGCGCTTTACCTGGGCATCGACATGCTCAGCCATCTCGAGGGCAACCGGGCGCGCGCCGAGTCGTTGCTCGATCTCGGCGTGCGCCTTTCGCCGCTGGTCGGCGCGTTACTGCCTTCCCAACGAGCGAAGCGATCACGATGAGCCGCGACACCCAGTTGGACCTCGTCACGGGCGCGTTCAGCTACTCGGGATCTCGCATCGCCGGTCAGCTGCTCGACTCGGGCCGTAGCGTCAGGACGCTCACGTTCCATCCCGACCGAGCGCATCGCCTACATGGACGCGTCGAAACGCTGCCCTATCGTTTCGGCGATCAGGTCGCGCTGGCACGAAGCCTCGACGGCGTGACCACCCTGTACAACACCTACTGGGTCCGCTTCGATCACCGCCACACGACGTTCGCCGACGCGATCGCAAACTCACGGACGCTGTTTGAGGCCGCACGGCGAGCCGGCGTGACGCGGATCGTCCACGTCAGCATCGCGAACCCGACGATCGATTCCCCGCTGCCCTACTACCGCGGCAAAGCGCTCGTCGAGCGAGCACTCGCCGAGGTCGGCGTCCCCTACTCGATCGTCAGGCCCACGTGGATCTTCGGCGGCGACCGCGACATCCTCGCGAACAACATCGCCTGGATCCTGCGCCGGATGCCGATCTTCGCCCTCCCGGGGAACGGCAGCTACCCGGTCCAGCCAGTCCACATCGACGACCTCGCCACG
>PMKB01000191.1 GCA_003157595.1 Solirubrobacterales bacterium | reverse complement strand
AGCCGGATACTTCTAAACATGACCCAAACTCCGCTGCGGGACCCAAAGCCTGGGGCCCCGCCCGAGAGCAACGTCAGCTGGCATGAGGGCAATGTCGGCCGTGCACGGCGCTGGGCGCGCCTGAGCCAGCGCGGGACGACGATCTGGTTCACGGGCCTGTCGGGCTCGGGCAAGTCGACGATCGCCTCGGCGGTCGAGGAGCAGCTGATCGCCGCCGGCCGCTGGGCCTACCGGCTCGACGGCGACAACCTGCGCCACGGGGTCTGCAGCGACCTCGGCTTCAGCCGCGACGACCGCAGCGAGAACGCGCGCCGAGTAGCGGAGCTGGCGCTGCTGTTCGCCGACGCCGGCTCGGTCGCCCTGGTGTGCCTGGTGTCGCCCTACGCCGCGGACCGCAACCACGCGCGCGATCTGCACGAGCAGGCCGGCCTCGACTTCGTCGAGGTGTTCGTCAACACGAGCCTCGAGGAGTGTGCGAGGCGCGACGTCAAGGGCCTCTACGCGAAGGCCCGCGGCGGCGCGCTCGCCAACCTCACCGGCGTCGGCGCTCCCTACGAGGCACCGATCTCCCCCGACGTCGAGCTGACCGAGCAGATCGGTATCGAAACCTCCGCGGCGCGCGTGCTCGCAGCGTTGCAGTCCGTCGACGGCTGAGGTCGTTCCGAGCCGCCACTGAGGCGTGCTCGGCGCTTCAGTGCTGCTTGGCGCGGCGCAGTCGGGAGCGCTCTTCGTGCATGTCCACCACGCGCTCGATCAGCTTGAGCAGCTGGGGCACACCGGTCGCTTTCGCCTGGCCGTAGTGGAACGCCTCGCGCCAGTCGGCCACCCGCGCGCCCTCGGAGATCATCACGTTGAAGAAAGCCCGCGGCATCTCGACGGTCACGCGCGCGTCGGTCGCAACCTCCTTGGTGATCTTGCGATCCGGGAGCTCGACGCGGAACTGCTGCACGTCACCGCGACCGCGCAGCACCACGGCGAAGACGAGCTTCAGCGGCGCCAGCGCCGGCACCTCCTCGGCGATGCTCGCCAGTGCCGCGGCGATCTGCTCCTTGGCGTCGGTAGTCGCGCTCACCCCTCGAGTTTACCCCCGTCCAGCACACCCGGACCGCCCAGCGGCGGCTCTCCGCGATGCTCACCCCGCGCATCGCACGCCCGGCCGGCTCATGCCTGCGCGGGAGTGACGGCAGCCGAGGTGGCGAGCACGGCGCCGCCGGCGCCGAGCGCCTGCACGGCCACATAGGGCGCGCCGGTCGCGGCGGTGATCGTCGTCTCAAAGCCGCTGCTCGCCACTGGCGCACCGACCGGTGCGAGCGCTGCCGCGCTCGCACCCGCGAGCACCTGCCAGCTGACGACGGCGGTGGCGCCGTTCCAGCTCGCGGCGATCTCGGTCGTCGCGGCGCCGCTCGCGGTCGTCGCCGCGATCGCGGGCGCCGTCGCCGGAGTCGCAACCCACGGGAAGCGATACGCACGGTATGACGCGACGTCCGTCGCCAGACTCATCTCGAAGGTGAGTGCGCCCGTGGGCGAAAGCTCGGAGACCAAGCCAATCGCTCCCCAGCCCAACAGGTGGTCCCCGTTAGGAAGCTGCTGCACGTCGCCCTGGCTATCCGCGAGCACGCGCTGGCCCGGATTGACGTACTGGTGGCGCAGCGTAGCCGTATGCGTCGCGAAGTCGAGCTTTACGTCGATACCCCGTGAGCGATCCGCGATCTCGGGGTCGTCTTCATTGTCGAAGATCTGAATCGTGCCGTCCGGCAGCATGATCGCGTCGTGNNGCCCGGCCCCAGCTTGAACGAACTGCTGCGCCCGCCGAGGCTCCAGAGGATGTCGCCCAAGCTGTGGCCGACCTGGTAGGCGGCCCACGTGTTGCGGGAGCTGATCAGCACGTTCTGATCCGGCTCGACGTCGATCGTGTTGATGTGGAACCAGTCCCAGACCGATCCGGCGGCGTGCGGCACGGGCCAGTGGGAGTCAGCCAGCGGGACGTGGCCCATCGCGTGCCATTCGAACATCACCAGGCCGGTTCGCACGTCGATCTCCTGGACCGCGCAGTCGTCGATGATCCCGTGCGGCGCGCCGCCGACCGAGCTGAGGTTCGCGTAGACCGGCTCATAGACCGTGATCCAGGCCACACCGTCCGGCTCCAGCTCGAACTCGTGCAGATCCATCGAGAGACCGTTACCGGCCTTGACGCGCGCGATCGTCTGGTAGCGCGTGTTGTCGATCAGTCCCTGGCCGATGCCGTGGTTGAGGTCGA
This sequence comes from Solirubrobacterales bacterium, assembly GCA_003157595.1. GTDB lineage: Bacteria > Actinomycetota > Thermoleophilia > Solirubrobacterales > Solirubrobacteraceae > Palsa-513. The sequence goes on along the minus strand of PMKB01000191.1, from coordinate 9,049 downwards.
TCGCGCCCTGCCAGTAGGTGAGCGCCTTCTGGCCGAGGTATCGCTGGACGCGCAGGTCCGCCGCCTCCAGTCCCGGCGGTGACGGCGAGAACCAGACCAGGCCTCCGGCCGGGTTGACGATCATCGGCCCGGGCTGTGAGGCGCCGTCCTTGGGCGCGAGGAAGATGTCGCCGAGGCCCGCGTCGGCCGCCGGCGTCGTGACGGTCACGGTCGGCGGATGGATCGTCGGCACCGACACGAAACTCAGCTGCGAGCCCGCGGTGGGAGAGCTGTGCGGCAGCGGCGGCGGCGGCGGCACCTTGTACAGCGTGCCGACCGTGAAGCTCGTGCTGATCCCGCGGCGCATGTCGCCGGCGCTCTCGAAGGCCGTAACCGTCACCCGCTCCCCGGCGGCGAACGCGCGCCCCGGCACGTAGCTCGCGCCCGTGCCGGTCGCATAGGGCTCGAGCTTGCCGCCGTGTGCGCCGCTCTCGGAGCCGCGCACCCTGACCTGCGAGATGTCCGCGGCCGGCGCACCCAGGAAGCTGATCTGGCTGCCCGGCGAGGCGTCCGGGGTCCCCTTCAGCGGCGAGATGGTGACCCATGGCAACGTCCCCGAAGCCCCGGCCGGCACGGGCGAGTGGGCGCCCAGCGACAGCGCCAGGACGAGCGCCGCAACCGCTGTCCAGTAGATCCGCACCTTTCCTAGCAGGCGGCCGGCAGGGCCGGTTCGGCGCGAGACAGGCTGCGGCGAGCGGCGGCGGACGGTCGGGAGAGCACACCACTCACCACTGCGACCCTACCAGCAGCGGTGGACCGCCTCCAGCGAGCGGCCCTCGTTCGTCTCGCGAGCCGGGCGATTGCGCGCTTGCTTATGGCCTCGGCGGGGCGCATCCACGTCCGCACCTCGGGCGCAATTGGCCCAGCATCCCGCGCCATTCTTCAGTCATTCTGTGAACATCTTTGCAGAAGTGGTTAGAAACTGCTTATCATGCGCCGCATGGTCTGGTCAACCATGGCACGCGCCGAGCGGCGCGCCGAGTCCCTGACGCACGCCGAGCCGCACTCGGAGGAGCTGGTCGTGCGCCCCGGCGACCGGGTGATCAGCGCGATCGCGATCGGAACCTTCGTGATCGGCTCGGCGATCTGGATTCGCCGCAAGGGCCTCTTTATCCACACCGACACCGTGGTCATGTGGGTCGTCGCCGGGCTCTTTGCGCTGACGCTCACCGACCTCTCCCGCTGGGGCCTGCGACTGCTGTGGGACTGGCTCCCGCTCGCCGCTCTGCTCATCTTCTACGACCAGTCAGCTCCGCTGGTCCGATGGCTCGGGACGCCGCTGCACACCACGCTGCAGGTGAACTTCGACGAGCTCCTGTTCGGCAAGCCGCTGCTGGNNGCTGACCGTCGAGCTCCAGCATCTGCTCGGGCAGACCCGAGCGGTCCAGTGGTTCGAGTACCCGATGTGGGGGATCTACATGACCCACTTCTTTATGGCGCTGGTTGTCGCAGGCCTCCTCTGGCGCTTCTCCTACCTGCGTTTTCGCCAGTTCCGCAAGCAGATCATCATCCTCAGCACGTTCGGATTCGCCACCTACGTGCTCTATCCCGCCGCGCCGCCGTGGTATGTGGCCGACCGCCTACACCAGCTGCCGGAGATCTATCGCACCGTCTTCATCACCTGGGGCAAACTCGGGCTGCACACGGCCGGCTCGATCAGCGACGGCGCGATCGACGGCAACGACCTCGGCAACCAGGTCGCCGCCGTCCCGTCGATGCACGCGGCGATCTCGCTGTTCGTCGCCTGCTTCTTCTGGCGCGGTGCGCGCGCGTGGGTGAGGGTGCTGCTCGTCGCGTACGTCCTGGGCATGGCGTTCACGCTCGTGTACTCCGGCGAGCACTATCTCTTCGACATCGTGATCGGCTGGCTTTACACCGTCGTGCTGCTCTGCGGCACGGGGGCCCTGGCGCGCTACCGACGATCACGTGCGGACAGTCACCCCGAGTTGCTGGAGCTCGCCGCCAAGCCGGCGCGCGCCGATCGCTCGACGCTGGCCGACCCCTAGCCCCGCCCGCCGCGCGGCGTTGCCCTCAACGCGGCTCAGCCGTGTCAGGCGCGGCTGTCAGTACTCCAATGAGTGCTGGAAGTTGGCAATCTGGTGCGCGAGCGCCGTCGCGCCGAGATGCAGGTGCAGGAAGTGTTCCAGATCAGGCGCGAAGGGCATCCAGAAGAGGAACACGTAGACACCGAAGACAACCGCCGTCAGACGCAGCCAGCGGGCCCGCGCGAGAGCTGCGAACGGCAAGAGCCAAAGGACGTAGGACGGCAGCATCCAACTCAGCGTCAGCAGCAGGACCAGGATCGCGCAGCCCGATGCCGTGATCCAGCGGCGGGTGCGCGCGGCCCACAGCGTGCAGCCGATCACGCCGGCGACGAGGACCGCCGGATAGAGGATCGGCGCCCCGGCGGTCTCCCCGCCCGCTCCCGCGATGTAGCCGATGAGATTCGGTAGGCCGGTCTGCACGACTAGGCCGTCCTGCTGAGCGAGGTTCGGCAGGTTGGCACCGAAGGCGACCAGGGTCGCCGCGCCCAGCACGAGCACGCCGATCAGCACGCCGAGGACGAACCGCGCGCGCCGCGGCGCNNGCCGAGGCCTTGATCGCCACGGCCGCCGACAGCGCGGCGCCCGCGCCAAGCTCCAGCCAGGGACCCGGCTCCCCGACCGGCAGCGGACGCGGCGTGCCGTCGAGCCAGGCGACCGCTCGTCGCGCCAGCCCCAGCGCACCGGCGGGAATCTCGCCGGCAACGCCCGCGGCGCCCGGCGCGCGCAGTCCGACCNNCCCGACGAACACCGCCGCACTCAGCGGGTTACGCCCGAGCAGCTCGGCGCACCGCCACACCATCCAGACGATCCCCAGGCTCAGCAACATCAGCACGATCTTGAATGCCCAGAACGCTCCCGCGACGCCCAGCGGCACCATCGTGAGCGTGAACAGCGTGAAGAGCGGCCCGTAGGGACTGAGCAACCCGTGCCAGTTGGAGAGCAGATAGGTCGGATCGCTCGCCGGCGCGAGCGCCGGAATCGTCGTGTACGGGTTGAGACCGTGGACGACCTCCATCCGCGCGTAGTTGATGTAGTTGAAGATGTCCGTCAACTGCATCGGCGGCGACAGCAGGAAGACGACGTGCACGAGCACGACCGCTCCCAACACCCACGCCGGACGCAGGCGCGGAGCGGCGAACACAGCGACGAGGTAGCACACATACATCGTGCCGACGAGGATCGTGAAGGCAGCGTCGAGGCCGCTCGTGTGCAGCGTGAACCAGTTCGTCAACGGGCCGAGCGGCCCGGCGAGCCAGCTCGGAAACGGCCCACGCTCGCCGATCGGCGAGAGCCAGCTCGGGCGGGCGGCGGCCAGCGATACGAGCATCAGGCTGGCCGCCATCATGAGTGCGAGTGCCGCGCCGGCAGCGACATGCGTCACGGTGAGCCCGCGGCCGCGCGCGCCGAGCGGGCGGCGCCTCGCGCGCGGGCGGACGCGGGCTCGCGGATAGCGAGCGGCCCTGCCGGAGAGGCCGGCGTGAGCCGGTGCGTCCACGACCTCGGGAACGAGCGTCGGTGTCACCTCGACGACCACACCGGAACACTATTGGAGCCCGCCCGGATTCCCGAGCCCCTCACCGCCATGTCGGCGAGCTGGCGAGCGTGCGTCAGGTCGGCAGCGAGACCCGGAGCGTCACGCGGCCGGGTCGCTGCACCGACACCGTCAGCCAACCCGCCGCGGATCGGCTCAGCGTTGCGGCGCCCGGCGCGACGCGCCACGCCGGGGTGTAGTGCACCCGCAGGAGGATGCGACCCGCGCGGTTGGCGTCAAGCGTCACCGTGTCTCCGTCCGCACTGACCAGGCGCCCGGGTCCGCTCAGGATGCCACGCGAGCCGCGAACCGCGTACACGCGCCAGTCGGCGTCGTGCCAGACCGGCCGTAGCCCCGGCACCCCGCTGCGCACGAGGTAGGCCTCAACGCCGGCGGAATAGTCAAGCCGCGCGTTCGAAAGCGCGACGAAGCGGACGCCGTTGTCCAGCAGCCAAGCGCGGTAGGACGCACGCGTCAACCGACCCCGGACATAGAAGATCGGGTTGTTCGCGGTGTCGAGCTGGCGCTCCCAGCCGCGCGCGAGCGGGAACTGGAGGGCAACGTAGACGGCCTCCCAGTGCAGCGCGGTCGGCACCACCTCCACACGTCCGAGCGGGCGATCCGAGCGGGCCAGGAAGTCCAGCAGCGGCTGATAGTACGCGCGCGTGACGCCAACATCCCCCTCAAGTCCGCGCAGCGCGGCGGACGCCGGCACCCACTGCCCGAGCACGATCGGAACGAACGCGACCACCAGCAGCAGGCGTGAGCGGCGCGCTTTCCACGCCAGGCATACCGCCAGCGCCACGCCGACGCTGATGCCGAGACGTGTGATGTTGTTGCCGAGCGCACTCGGCACGGCATAGGCGAAGAGGATCGCTGCGACGTACATCGCCGCGCCGACCGCTACCGCGCGGTCGCGTACAACGGCGGCCACCACCCCGATCGCAACGGCGCCGACCATCATGCCGGCGAAGTTGTGTGTCGAGAAGGGAAAGTTGCCCTGACCCGGGAACAGCTCCTCGACCAGAGCGGTCGGCACCAGCGCCGCCGCGGCAAGCGCGCCGGTGCTCCAGCGCTGCGCCGGCCAATAGGCGACGAGCCAGGCGGCCGCGGCCATCGCGAGGAACGCGCCGGCCAGAGGAGCGACCAGCGCGCAGATGACTGCCAGCGGCAGGGCCGCCATCCAACGGCGACGCGTGGCAGCGAGCAGCGAGAGCAGCGCGAGCGCCTCTCCCAGGAGGTATGGACCCTGTCCGATCGCGACCGGCACAAGGGTGCCGGCGGCGAACACGATCGCGCCGATGCGCCCGGCCTGCCCGAAACGAGCCACGACGAGCCGATCGAAGCACCAGGCCGCAACGGCGGCGCACACGATCTCGGTCGCGGGCACGCCGGCGAGCGAGGCGACGGGCGCGTACAGAACCGAGTAATCGAACAGCCAGTGTCCCCCGTACCATTGGCTGTCCCAGAGCGTGAAGCCGTGCTGGGCGAAGAGGTCGACCCTGTAGGTCGCGGCGGGCAGGTCGACGCCGCGCACACCGCTGAGCACCGCGATCAGCGCGAGCGAGGCGGCCAACGCGCCCACCAGGACTCCCCCGCGATCAGCGCGCGCACTCACGCGGGGGATTCTGCCCGAGTCCAGCCGGCCACACCGCGCCGCCAAGCCGCTCGCAGACTGCAAGGATTCCGCTGCTTGGATCGCGGCGAGCTGAAAGCGGTGCGGGTCATGTGCGAAGAACAAGCCTCCAGAGGGGCCATCTAGCTAGTGGCCGAATCGCTGCAGCTCGATGTCGAGCAGCGCAAGCATCGACGTGCGCTCGAGCGCACGGCGCGTCGCCGCGTCGCGCGCCACCGCGTCATCGCGCTCCTGCTCGCGGCAGCGACGCTGGTCGCGATCACGATCGTAAGCGCCAACCCGCCGCCGACTCCCACGCTGCTGTCGGCCCGGGGAGCCGGGCCGCCTCACCTGGCGGCGGGCTCCCCGGGCGCGCTGCCCGCGAACATTCTCATCGCCGACCGCGGCAACAACCGGCTGGCGGTCATAACGCCGAAGGGCCGGCTGGCCTGGTCGACGCCGACGCTCGCGCCGACCGACGTCTACCTCAGCCCGAACAAGAGCTCCATCGTCGTCACCCAACGCGGCGCCTTCGTCGTCCTGACGCTAGCCGTCGCCGACGGAGGGCTCGAGTACGTCTATGGCAAGCCAGGGCACCCGGGCGCGGCCGACGACCGGCTGCGCGACCCGCAGGGCGCGCACCAGCTCGCCAACGGCCAGTTGCTCGTGGCCGACGAATCGAACTGCCGCGTCCTTCTGCTCACACCGCCATCGATTCGGCCGACTAAGGTGCTCGGTAGGGTCGGCGCCTGCGAGCACGACCCGCCGACGAGGTTCTCCTATCCAGACGCCGTCTTCCCAACGCCCGGCGGCCGGTTGTTGGTGACCGAAGCGCAGGGTTGGATCGACCTGCTGGGCAAGCACGACAGGCTGATCAGGGCGCTTCGAGTACGCGGGCTCGGCACGCCCCTGGACGCCAACGAGTACGCCCCGGGCAAGCTCATCGTGACCGGTCACACCTACGCCGGCGCGGTCGAGGAGCTGACCACCACCGGCAGGATGCTGTGGCGCTATGCCCCGGCGAGCGGACCGGGCGCGCTGCGGGACCCGTCGCTGGCACAGGTTCTGCCCGGTGGCGACGTCCTCGTCTGCGACTCCGGTAACGACCGGATCATCGTCATCGATCCGAAGACCGGCGCGATCGTCTGGCAGTACGGCCACACCGGGCGACCGCGACACCGGCCGGGCTACCTCGACTCCCCCGACAGCGCCGTCCTTCTGCCCTGAAGCGGGGGCCGCCCCGCGGCGCCCGAGCTAGATTGCGATGACGGCGTCGATCTCGACCGCCGCGCCGCGCGGTAGCGCAGCCACACCGACGGTCGCGCGCGCTGGGGGATCGACCGGGAAGAACTCCTCGCACACCGCGTTGACCTCGGCGAAGGCGCTCAGGTCCATCATGTAGATCGTGATCCGCAAGGCCCGAGCGAGCGTCGTGTCCGCAGCGCGAGCTACCGCCTGCAGGTTCTCCAGGCAGCGACGCGCCTGTGCCGAGACACCGCCTGGGACCAGCTCGCCGCTGGCCGGGTCAAGCGGAATCTGACCGGAACAGAAGAGCAGCTCCCCGGAGCGCACCGCGTGGCTGTAGGGGCCGATCGCGGCCGGCGCCTCGCCGGCGTGGATCGTCTCGCGTGCTGCGCTCATCCCCCGACACGATACCCGCCCGCACAGAACGCCGTGAGCGGACCCAGTCACACCGGTTGCCCGCCGCCGAGGATCGTGATCAGCGAACGCCGACCGCGCCGCACAACCGAAGACCGCCCGCGCGGACCGAGCGCAAACTTGCAGGCGCGCGGGGGCGATCTTGTAAGGTCCGAACGATGCGCCGCAAGGGCACCAGGCTCGCGCTCGTGAGCGCGGTCGCCGCCGTAGCGCTGGTCGCGTTCGCGCCGGCAAGCGCATCTGCCGCCACGAGTTCGATTCCGTTCACGAGCTGCGCCGACGTACCCACCTTCGGCTGCGGCCATCTGACCGTGCCACTGGATCCGACCAACGCGGTCCCTGGGACCGTCACCCTGGCGATCCGCCGGCAACTGTCCGCCACCGGCGCCGCCACCACGGCCGTCGTGGCACTCGCCGGCGGGCCCGGCCAGTCGGCCCTTCCGTTTGCCGAGGACGACGCGCAGATCGTGGCCCCCGCGCTCGCGACGGACGATCTGGTCGTGTTCGACCAGCGGGGCACCGGCTATTCGGGGCCACTGCGGTGCTCGGCGCTCAACGCGCTGACGCAGCCAATCAGCCAGGTGATCCCTGCGTGTGCGATGCAGGTGGGAGCCACCCGCGGGCTCTACACGACCGACGACACGGTCGCCGACATCGAGGCGATCCGCAAGGCGCTGGGCTACACCAAGCTGATCCTCTACGGCACCTCCTACGGAACGAAGGTCGCCCTGCGCTACGCCGCGGAATACCCGGCCAATGTCGCCGGCCTGATCTTGGACTCGACGGTCCCTCCGAACGGTCCCGACGTCTTCGACCAGTCGAGCTACCAGGCGGTGCCACGCATTCTTGACCAGATCTGCGCGTCCAACGCCTGCCGGGGCATCCCCGATCCGAACGCGGACCTGAGCACGGTGCTGACGCGGCTCGGGAGCCATGCGGTCGAAGGCACCTACGTCGACAGCGCGGGCAAGGCCATCCGTTTGCCGATCACGGCCGACTACATCGCGTCGATCCTGCTCGCGGGCGATGACGACCCGGTGCTGCGCGCCGACTTCCCCGCGGCGATTGCGGCCGCCGCCGCCGGCAACTACGCGCTGCTCGCGATCCTCGTCGCCCACGCCGTCTACGGCGCCGTTTCGAACAGCACCGTCGACAACCCGTTGTTCTTCGACACCGAGTGCGAGGAGCTGCCGTTTCCGTGGGTCCGCACCGACACGGGCGCGACGCGCGCAACCGAGGCGCTGGGCTACGCGGAGGGGCTCCCGGCCGGCACATTCGGGCCGTTCAGCTACCTCACCGCCTACGAGGAGAGCACGACGCCCGACTGCGCCTACTGGCCCTTCGCGAGCGCTGCTCCCGAGACGCTCATCACCACCCTGCCGAACGTGCCGACGCTGATCATCAGCGGCGCGAACGACCTTCGCACACCGACCTCCAACGCCACCGCGGTGGCGGCGATGATCCCCGACGCGACCGTGGTCGTGGTCCCCCAGACCGGCCACTCCGTGCTCACGACCGAGTTCAGCTCGTGCGCCAAGAACGCGGTCGACGCGTTCCTCGGCGGGACGACGATCAAGACGGACTGCGCGCCGCAGGCGATGCCGGCCTACCTCCATCCCGCTCCCGCTGCCCCCGCCTCCGCGCAGCTCCTCAAGCCGCTCGGCGGCAGCGAGGGCGCGCCGGGACGCACCGCGCGGGCGTTGGAGCTGACCCTCGCGTGGAGCTCACGCGAGCTTTCCGAGAGCCTCTTCGAGACGCTGATCGGCAGTTACAACCCGTCCTACGGCCGCGGGCTCGGCGGGCTGCACGGGGGTTACGCAAAGCTGAGCACGAACGCCACCACGCAGACCCCGACCGTCCGCTACCACCACTTCTCCTACGTTCCGGGCGTCAAGATCACGGGCTCGATCAGCAACGGCGTCGGCAGGCTGACGATCAGCGGCAAGAACGCCTCCGCCGGCACGCTCGTCGCCAGGACCACCAACGACTTCGCCGGCAAGCTCGGCGGCGTGGCGATCCATTTCAGGATCTCGACCGCCCAGCTCACAGCGCTGACGGCGTCGGCCGCGCGCTGAGCGCGGGTAGTCCGCGATGGCCAACGCGCTGGCAGGCGAGACCTCGCCCTACCTGCGCGCCCACGCGCACAACCCGGTCGACTGG
>PMKB01000097.1 GCA_003157595.1 Solirubrobacterales bacterium | reverse complement strand
GTCGTAGACAGTCCAGGTGGCGCGCGAGGAGATCAGCAGGCTGCCGTCGGGCTCCGGCGCGATCGAGTTGAGGTGGAACCAGTCGTATGGCCAGGGGACATTCGCTCCGCTCACCGGCATGTACGACTCGCTGAGTGGGACGTGCTCGAGCGAGTCCCACTCGTACATCACGAGCCCGGTCTTGACGTCGATCTCCTGGAAGACCGAGTCATAGACCGCGTCGAGCGCGGCGCCGCCTTCGCTCGCCAGGTCGCAGTACAGCGGCTTCCAGGCGGTGATCAGTGCGGTTCCGTTCGGCGTCAGCGTGAGCTCGTGCAGATCCTCGGCAAGACCGTCGCCGGCGTGGACAGTCGCGACCGGCTCATACGCCGTCGAGTAGATCTCGCCGACGCCGAGCCCGAAGCCGTGGATGCTGATCGTGCCCTGCCACCAGGTCAGGACCGGCCGGCCCTCGTAGCGCTGAACGCGCACATCGGTGGCGGCGGTGTTCGGTCCCAGCGGCTTGAACCACACCAGCTGACCGTTCGGGGCATAGATCGTCGGACCCATCGAGCCCGGCCCCGGGTAGGTGGCGAGGAAGATGTCGCCGTCGCGCCGAGCGGCGGCCGAGGTCCTGGTCACCGTCAGCACCGCCGGCGTGATCTCCGCAGCGGAGCGGAAGTGCCAGATCGTCCCGGGCGCGCCAGCCGGCTTGGACGGCTTTGGCAGCAGAGCGATCGGATCCGGATCGCCGATCGTGAAGCTGTAGGAAAAGCGGTGTGCGATCGACTTCGACGTCCAGACGCCGCTGACGCTCACGGTCTCGCCGACGGTGAATGGCACCTGCGGCAGAAAGCTCGCCCCGTCGCCCTGCGAGTAGGCCTCCAGCCGTCCGGCGTGGACACCGCTGACGCTGCCGCTGACAACCAGCGCTGAGAGCCCAGAGGCCGGCGCGCCGAGAAAGCTGAGCTGCGTCTGCGCCATCGCGTCCAACCCGCCCGGCGCCGGTGTGACGAGCAGCGGCGTTCCCGGCAGCTGGTCCGAGGCGTCGAGCGTCGCCGGCACACACGCCGGCGCCGCCGGCGCGTCGGCTCCCACGCTGCTGACCCCGCTCACCGCGGCTGCCCCCAACGCCAGCGCGCAGACGCCGCCGAGCCCCGCCAATCCCCGCAGCAAGCGCCGCATCGAAACGCTCAGACGATCACGGTCGGGCCGACGATCGCGCCACGATAGCGCTACGCGCCACCGTGACGGGCTGGGCACCGCCGACGCGCGAGCGGCGAATGCACCCGGGGTGCGCTGCAGGCTCGAGCCGGCGGGCGCAGCGCGCGGGCGCTGGCGCAGCGGCGACCAACCGCTGCCGCATGAGCCGGCGCGGCACGCCACGGCGGCGCTCGTCGGCAACCGCGGGGATCGGGGCGCCGCCTTGTAGTGTCCGTTGGGGCGCGCATTCGATCCCCCGCGCCGGCCCGAGCAGCCAACCGTGCTCCCTGCTTCATGACAGCACTCAGGCGGACGCGGCTGCTCGTGAGCGCCTTCTTCGCGCTGGACGGGTTCCTGTTCGCCAACTGGGTCGTGCGCGTGCCCGCGGTCAAGGCGCAGGTCGGGGCCTCACCGGGAAGCCTCGGCCTCGCGCTGCTCGGCATCTCCGCCGGCGCCGTCGTGACGATGCTGTTCGCCGGCCAGCTGTGCTCGCGCTTCGGCAGCCGCGCGATGATCGTGCTCTCCGCGACGGTGATGTCGCTGGCGATCATGCTGCCGGCCAGGGTCACGACCGTCGCCGCGCTCGGCGCCGTGCTGGTCGCCTTCGGCGCGGGCTTCGGGGCGATGAACGTGGCGATCAACAGCGCCGCGGTGGAGATCACCGGGCGAGCGCATCGGCCGATCATGCCGAGCTTCCACGCCGCCTACAGCCTCGGCGGGCTATCTGGCGCGCTGGTCGGCGGGGCGCTTGCCGGCGCGCTCAGCCCGACCACCCATCTCAGCGCCGTCGGCACCTTCGGCCTCGTCGTGACCGCGTGCTGCGGGGTGGCGCTGCTGCGCGGCCAGGATGTTTCCAGGGCGCCCGCGACCGCGACCGCGCCGACCGAGCCGCCCGCGGGCGCGGCTCCTGCCCGCGGGCGCGTGGCGAGCAGCCCCGCCGTCGTGGTGGCCGTGTTCGGCCTGATCGCGCTGTGCTCCTCCTACGGCGAAGGCGCGATGGGCGACTGGGGGGCGCTGCACCTGCGCGTCGATCTGCACACCAGCGCGGGGCTCGCCGCGGCCGGTTTCGCCAGCTTCTCGGCGGCGATGGTGATCGGACGGCTGTCGGGCAGCTGGATGCTGCGCCGCGCCGGGCGCACCTTCGTGCTCGCTGCGGGCGCGCTGATGGCTGGCGCGGGGATGCTCGTGGCCGCCCTGGTGCCCATCCTCGCGCTCGTGATCGTCGGCTTCTCGCTCGTCGGCCTCGGCCTGGCGAACATGTTCCCGGCGGCGATTGGTGAAGCGGGGGCGCTCAGCGGTCCGCGCGGTGTCGCGATCGCATCGACGATCGGCTACAGCGGCTTTCTCGCCGGCCCGCCGCTGATCGGCTTTCTCGCCGAGCGCGTCGGGCTGCCGGCCGCGCTGACGAGCATCTCGGCGCTCGCCGCGCTCGCCGCCCTGGTCGCGCTGGTCGCGCACCGCATCGCGCCGGAGCGTTGACGGGGCCGGCTCGCACACGCGCGCCGGGCTCAACAACCCGGGCGAGCCCGCTCACGCCCCACACGCGCGCCGGGCTCAACAACCCGGGCGGGCCCGCTCACGCCCCACACGCGCGCCGGGCTCGACAACCCGGCGAGCCCGCTCACGCCCTCTACGCGCGGGCGCTCGTCGCCGGGTCAAGCCGCGTCATCACGACGTTCGCCGACAGCTCGGCCGGGCCGCCGCGGTAGACGCCCTTGATCGGCGGCACGTCGTCGTAGAGGCGGCCGTGGCCGATCTTCACGTACTGCTCGCCGGCGCGGGAGCGGTTGGTCGGATCGAAGCCGACCCAGACCGGCTCGCCGCGGTCGCCACCTTCGGGCAGCAGCGCCTCGAGCCAGGCGTGCGTCTCGACCTCGACCGAGTCTGAGCCGCCGTCGGGCGGCGCCGCGAAGAGGTAGCCGGAGACGTAGCGGGCGGCGATCCCGTGGCGGCGCAGCAGGATCAGCGCGAGGTGGACAAAGTCCTGGCAGACGCCGCCCCCGGCGCTCAGCAGATCGGCGACGGTCGAGCCGACGTAGGTGATGCCGGTGTTGTATTCGAAGCGATCGGGGATCAACTCACACAACCCCTCGACGGCCTCCAGCGGGCTGGCGAGGTCGCTGAGCGCGGACAGCTCGTCGAGCGCCCCGTTCGGGGGCTCGGCGATGCACGCCAGCAGATACTCGCCCGCCGCCTCGAGGTAGGGCGCCGCGGCCAGCGCCTCCCACGCCGGCGCCGGCGGCTCGGGCGGCTCGGAGGTAACGACCCGCGCGCGCACGTCGATCGTCAGCGAGCTGTGCGGACGCGAGATGCCGAACTCGATCACCTCGGTGCCGAAGTAGTCCGAATGGCGGCCCAGCCGCGACTCGGGGTCGGTGCGCACGTGAAACTCGTCGCAGCGCTGGGTCGCGGTCGTCGCCGGGCGCACGCGAAGCGCGTTGAGGTTGTCGGTGACCGGCTCGCCGTAGTCGTACGCCGTCGTGTAGTGGATCGAGAAAAGCATCGGCTCAGCTGACGTGGGTCGGCGACATGACCCCACCAAAGTAGCGCTCGGTGATGTCGCCGTCAGCCAGGCTCAGCTCACGCCCGACGATCTCGCAGACCTCGAGCAGGCCGCCGTCGTCGTTTCGGCCGACGCGCCCGCGAAAGTCGAGGTCCGCCAGCACGCGCGAGAGGCGCAGCACCGGCTCGGAGGCGCGGGGGTTGGCGTCGGCCAGTTCGAGCGCGGCGCGCACGGCGTCGATCGAGGCGGCAACCGAGTCGGGGTAGGTTCGGGTGTAGAGCAGGAAGTTCGCAACCGCCGTCGCGGTGGGCGTCGCGGCGCCGGCACGGCGGAAGGCCTGAAGGCCGCCGACTGCCCCGAGCAGCGCCAGCGCCTGCCCGTCGCGCGGCGAGGAGGCGGCGCGTTCGCCGGGCGCGGGCAGCGCGACGCGCAGCATCCGCAGCACCATGTCGGCGGACTCGAAGCGCCCGCCGGCATCGAGGAAGGCGTAGGCGTCGTCGCGCAGCATCGTGCGCGAGGCGACGCCCCAGAACAGGGCCGTGCGGCTCTTGACGTAGCTGACGAACGAGTAGGGGCCGCCGTAGCCGGTCACACCGACCGAGGCGTCGGCGAGGCCGAGGTGGACGGCGTTGATCGCCTCCCACATCTCGGCGCTGATCACGTCGCGCACCGTGTGCGCTCCCTCGCGCGCACGCTCGAGACTCGCGACCACCGAGTTGGCGTTGGTCGCGTCCGTGCTGAGCAGCGCGACCGTCTCCGCGCGCGAGGGACGCACGGCGTTCTTCTTCCGCTTGCCGGTGGCCGTCGAGCCCATGATCGCGAGCACCGCATCCCAGGAGAGCGTCACGCCGGCCGGGTCGTCGGGACGCCCTTGGAGGTCGGCCTGGAACACGCCGTCGATCATGCGCGCCGTCAGCTCGGCGCGAGAGACGTTGCGCCCGAGCCAGAACAGCTCGTGGGCGATCCTCGAGAGCATCAGAAGGGCGCACGCAGCTGTTGCTGCTGCTGCTGCTGCGCCTGCCCGGTCCAGGACCGCAGGCGCAGCTTCGGCAGGGCCGGCGGCGCAAAGGACGCCGCGGCCACCGGCTCGATCTCCGCCACCTCGTCGTCCTGCAGCACCCAGGTGTCCTTCGAGCCGCCGCCGCGCGAGGAGTTGACGATCAACGACCCGGGCTCGAGCGCCACGCGGGTCAGCCCGCCCGGCACGATGCGGATCTCGTCGCCGAAGATCGCGAACGGGCGCAGGTCCACGTGGCGGGCTGCGAGCGTTCCGTCGTGCGCCACCGTCGGCACGGTCGAGAGCTGAACCACCTCCTGGGCGATCCACTGCGTGGGGTCGCGGCGCACCGTCTCGGCAAGCTCCAGGAGGCGGCGCTCGTCCGCTGCCGGGCCGATCACGACACCCTTGCCGCCCGACTCGCCGGTCGGCTTGAAGACCAGCTCGCCGATCCGCTCGAGCGCCACCTCCAGCTGCTCGGGATCGTCGAGCAGGTAGGTGGTCACGTTCTCCAGCAGCGGCTCCTCGCCGAGGTAGAAGCGGATCATCGCGGGCACATAGCAGTAGACCGCCTTGTCGTCGGCGACGCCGGTGCCGATCGCGTTGGCGATCGCGACTGTGCCGGCGCGGTAGGCGCGGATCAGCCCCGGCACGCCGAGCAGCGAGTCGGGGCGGAACTCGAGCGGGTCGATGAAGGCGTCGTCGAGGCGGCGGTAGATCGCGCTGACGCGCGCCAGCCCGCTGGTCGTGCGCATGTAGCAGACGTCGTCGCGCACGACCAGGTCAGAGGCCTCGACCAGCTCGACGCCCATCTGGCGGGCGAGGAAGGTGTGCTCGAAGTAGGCGCTGTTGGCGGGCCCGGGCGTCCACACGACGATCCGCGCGTCGCCGTCGGCGACCGGCGCGACGGAGCGCAGCGCGGCGTGCAGGAGCGCCGGATACTGGTCGACCGGGCGGACCCGGAAGTGCGCGAACAGCGACGGGATCAGACGCGTCATCGCGAGGCGGTTCTCGAGCATGTAGGAGATCCCCGAGGGGGTGCGCACGTTGTCCTCGAGCACCTTCCAGGCGCCGTTGGCGTCGCGCACGAGGTCGCAGCCGGCGATGTGGGTGTAGACGCCGCGCGGCGGGCGGATGCCGTGGGCCGCGCGCGCGAAGTGCGAGCGGCTCGCGATCAGCGTCCAGGGGACGATCCCGGCCTTGACGATCTCCCGCTCGTGGTAGACGTCGTCAACGAAATGGTTGAGCGCGCGAATGCGCTGCGCGAGGCCGCGCTTGATCGTGCGCCACTCCGCCGCCGGGATGATCCGGGGGATCAGATCGAGCGGGAAGGGCCGGTCAGCGACGGCACCCTCGGGGTTGGTCAGGTCGAAGGTGATCCCCTGGCGCATGAAGATCGCGTCGCGCAGCGCGCCGGCGGCGACGAGGCTCTCCGCGCCCAGACGCTCGAGCTCGGCGACCAGCGGCTGCGCATACGGTCGCGGCACGCCGTCGGCGGCGAACACCTCATCGAAGGCCGTGGCCGACCAGGTCGCGCTCATCGGCACATTCTCCGCGAGAACGCGGTGGCCGTGTCGAGCCACCGTGGACAAGATGGCGGCCGCTTCACTGTCCGCCAGGGCCCAACGGCGACGCAAGCGCGGCGCGCGCCCGACGGACTCAGCCGCTCAGCACGTCGTAGGCGGGGAGGGTGAGGAATTCGATGAACTCCTCACCGGTGGCGACCTGGTCGAACAGCTCGCGTGCCGGGCCGTAGCCCGCGCCGAGCTTGGCCAGCTCCTCCTCGGTGACCGCCGCGACCTGCTCGCGGGTGAAGCGGCCGTGGCGCAGCCATTGCCAGACCTGGGCGCGCGAGATCTCCGAGGTCGCAGCGTCCTCCATCAGGTTGAAGATCGCGACCGCGCCATTGCCGTCAAGCCACGCCGCGATGTACTGGATCGCGACCGAGACGTTGTTTCGCAGCCCGTCGAGAGTGACCTCGCCGGGCGTCGCGGCGACGTTCAGGAGCGCCGCGGCGTCGGGCTTGACGTCCTCGCGCGCCACTTCCAGCTGGTTGGGGCGCTCGCCGAGCACCCCGTCGAAGACCTCGAGCGCGACCGCGACGAGGTCGGGATGCGCGACCCAGGTGCCGTCGTAGCCCTGCGAGACCTCGCGCTCCTTGTCCTCACGCACCTTCGCCAACGCGACGGCGTTGACCGCCGGGTCACGGCGCGAGGGGATGAACGCCGCCATGCCGCCAATCGCGTGTGCGCCACGACGGTGGCAGGTCGCGACCAGCAGCTCCGCATAGGCGCGCATGAACGGCACGCCCATCCCCACCGCGGCACGGTCGGGCAGCACGAACTCGGGGCGATGCCCGAGCTTCTTGATCACGCTGAACAGGTAATCCCAGCGGCCCGCGTTCAAACCCGTCGCATGCGGCCCCAGCTCAAACAGGATCTCGTCCATCTCAAACGCCGCGAGGATCGTCTCGATCAGCACCGTCGCGCGGATCGTGCCCCGCGGAATACCCAGCAGCCCCTGCGCACGCTCGAACACCCGGTTCCAAAGCCGCGCCTCCAAATGGGACTCCAGCTTCGGAAGGTAGAGATACGGGCCGCTCCCGGCCGCCGCTAGCGCCTCATGGTTGCGCAACAGATACAGCCCGAAGTCAAACAGCGACGCCGAGATCGGCCGCCCGTCAACCTCGAAATGGCGCTCGACCAAATGCCAGCCGCGCGGGCGCACCAACAACGTCGCAACCCGCTCCCCCAACACATAGACCTTCTCCGGCGTCTGGAGGCGAATCGTGCGCGCGATCGCATCGCTCAGGTTGCGCTGCCCGTCCAGCATGTTCGCCCAGGTCGGGGAGTTGGAATCCTCGAAATCGGCCATGAACACCCGCGCGCCCGAGTTCAAAGCGTTGATGACCATCTTGCGCTCCGTCGGCCCCGTTATCTCCACCCGCCGGTCCGCCAGATCCGCCGGCGCCACCGGCACCCGCCAGTCCCCGCCACGCACCCCCGCGCTCGCCGCCAGGAAATCCGGCAACCCACCCGCACGCAACGCCAACGCCCGGGCATCGCGCGCCGCGAGCAACTCCTCGCGCTCCGCCTCAAACTCGCGCGCGAGCAGCTCCAGGAACTCGACCGCCACAGGCGTCAGCACATCGTCGGTAGCAACCATCGCCGCCGCCATTGTATTCAGTGGTTTCCCCGCATCGCGGCGCCCGCACCCGCCGGAGGTCGATGGACGCGCGCCATTTCGCCGTGTACGCTTGTCGAGATGCCCGCCTGGGCGTTGCCGCTCTGGCCGGCCTGCGCCAGCGATGGAGAGGGGCCGATGGTCCTGTCAGAGACGACCGTTGTCGGCGGGATCGACGATCACGCCGGACGGGAGCCGGGCGACGGAGCGCAGGAAGCCCGGGAGCGAGGCGCCTACTGGACGGCCGAGCTCGCGCCCTACGCACGCGCCAGCGTGCCGCGCAGCATTGCCGGCCTCCTCACCTCGGTGGTGCCGTACTTCGGCCTGCTGGTCGCGATGTACTTCTCACTGCGCGTCTCGTATTTCCTGACGCTCGGGATCGGCGTGCTCGCGGCGGGCTTCCTGCTGCGCACCTACATCGTCTTTCACGACTGCACCCACGGCTCCTACCTGCCCACCAAGCGCGGCAACGCGTGGCTCGGCGCCGCGTGCGGCGTGCTGGTGTTCGCGCCGTTTGCCAACTGGCGCCACAACCATGCCGTCCACCACGCCACGGCCGCCGACCTCGACCGCCGCGGGCAGGGCGACGTGCCGACGCTGACGGTGTCGGAATACAACGCCAAGGAGTGGCGCGGCCGGGTCGGCTACCGGCTGTTCCGCAACCCGCTGGTGATGTTCGGGCTCGGGCCGCTGTTCGCGATGATCCTCGGCCCGCGGATCGTCCCCCGCTCGGCGCGGCCGCGGATCCGCCACAGCGTGCACCTGACCAATCTCGCCCTCGCGGTGCTGGTCGCCGGCGCCTGCCTGCTGGTCGGCTGGCGCGACTACCTGCTGATCCAGGCCCCGCCCGCGCTGTTGGCGGGCTCGGCGGGGATCTGGCTGTTCTACGTCCAGCACCAGTTCGAGGACACCTACTGGGATCGCAACACGGAGTGGACCTACGCCGACGCGGCGCTGCGCGGCAGCTCCTACCTGAAGCTGTCCAAGGTGCTGCAGTTCTTCAGCGGCAACATCGGGCTGCACCACGTCCACCACCTCAACTCGCGCATCCCCAACTACAACCTGCAGGCCGCGCACGACTCCAACCCGGTCTTCCAGAGCGTGCCGACGCTGTCGATCTGGGACGGCCTGCGCGCCACACGGCTGAAGCTGTGGGACGAGGACAGTCGCCAGCTGGTGACGTTCGCGCAGGCGCGCGCCGCGACCGCCGCGCGCGCGGTCGGCTCCCGCCCGTCCTCGGCGCAAGCCTGAGGCTTTACCGATCGGCGCATGCGCCGATCGGCGGGACGGCGCATGCGCCGTCCCGCGGCTGGGTGCATGCACCCAGCCGTCCCCGAAGATGGGTATACCTCCGTCGATGCCCAAGGCCCCGCCAGAGCAACCGTCCGCGACGCCCCCGGATGACGATGAGGGCGAACGCTACGGGCCGCTGATCGTGCGGCGGATGGTCAAGGAGGACGGCCGCGCCCTGATCCGCTTCGATCGCGCCGAGCCTGGCGAGCGCGCGTGAGCCTGCGGCGCTTCAACGAGCTGCGCGGCGAGGAGGTCGCCTACGCCGTTGACCGCCAGGACCGCACGTTCCTGCCGGCGCAGGAGCACTGCCCGCTGGACCCGACGCGGCCGGGCGGGCCGGCGACCGAGATCCCCTTCCCGGCGTTTGAGATCGTCGTCTTCGACAACCTGTTCCCGAGCTTCGAGGCGCCGCAGGGAGCGGCCGAGGTCGTCGTCTACACCGACGACCACCACGGCTCCTTCGCCGGGCTTGAACCCGCTCGGGCGCAGGCGCTGATGTGGGTCTGGCGCCAGCGCTACGAGGAGCTCGGCGCCCGCCCCGACGTGGAGTATGTGCTGATCTTCGAGAACCGCGGCGTCGAGGTCGGCACGACGCTGCACCACCCGCACGGCCAGATCTACGCGTTCCCGCTGGTGCCGCCGGTCGCGGGACTCGAGCTGGCCGCCGACGCGCGCCTGGGCGGCTGCGCCCCGTGCGCGCTGCTCGCGCGCGAGCTGGCCGACGGCGAGCGCGTGATCCACTCGAACGCGGACGTCGTCGCCTACGTGCCGTTCGCGGCGCGCTGGCCGTATGAGACGCATGTGGTGATGCGCGAGCATCGCGCGAGCCTCGCCGAGTGCGCGGCGGAGGAGCTTGCGTCGCTGGCGGAGGCGCTGCAGGCCGTCACGCGCGGCTTCGACCGGCTGTTCGAGCGGCCCTTCCCGTACGTGATGGTGGTGCACCAGGCGCCCACCGACGGCGCCCGCGCGGGCCACCTGCACGTCGAGTTCTACCCGCCGCTGCGAACCGCCACCAAGCTCAAGTACCTCGCCGGCTGCGAGCAGGGCGCCGGCACCTTCATCATGGACGTGCTGCCGGAGGACTCGGCGGTGGCGCTGCGGGAGGCGATCGCTTTTGATTCGCAGCCGTCGAGGGCGGGGCACGGGGTGGCGCTGTGACGATGCCCGGCCACACCGTCGCGTTTGGTCCCGGGCGCGTCAACCTGATCGGCGAGCACACCGACTACAACGATGGTCTCGCGCTGCCGTTCGCGATCGACGCCGGCGTGCGCGTGAGCGCGACGGCGACCGGCGATCAGTCGATCCGCGCGCACGCGCTCGACCTGGGCGCGAGCGACACCTACATGCTCGGCGGCGAGGCTCCCTCGCCCGGCGGCTGGCGCGCCTTCGTGCGCGGCGCGACGGCCGAGCTGGCGGCGGCCGGGCTGCCGCTGCGCGGCGCGACGCTCGAGATCGAGGGCACGATCGCGCGGGGCGCCGGGCTGTCGTCCTCGGCGGCGCTCGAGGTCGCGCTGTGCCTCGCCCTGCTCGCGCTCGCCGACGCCGACGTGGTGCCGCCGTGGCCGCTCGCGCGAATCTGCTCGCAGGTGGAGAACGAGTGGGTCGGCGCGAACACGGGGCTGCTCGACCAGCTCGCGTCCCTGTGCGGGCGTGAGAACGCGGCGATGCGAATCGACTTTCGCTCCGGTGTGATCGTGCCGGTGGCGCTCGCGCTGGGCGAATGGCGGCTGGTCACACTCGACTCGGGGGTGCGTCACTCGCATGCGGAGTCCGGCTACAACGACCGCCGCCGCGAATGCGCGCAGGCCTGCGAGGCGCTCGGGATCTCGAGTCTGCGCGAGCTCGAGCCGGCGATGCTCGGGCGGCTGGCGGCGCCGCTCGATGCGCGGGCGCGCCACGTGCTCGAGGAGAACGCCCGCGTCGATGCCACGGTCGACGCGCTCGCGCGCGGCGATTTGCCGGCGGTCGGGGCGCTGCTCGACGCCTCGCACGCCAGCCTGCGCGATCTCTACGAGGTCTCGACGCCGGAGCTCAACGCGGCTGTGGACACGCTGCGCGCCGGCGGCGCGGCGGGTGCGCGGATGATGGGCGGCGGCTTCGGCGGCAGCGTGCTCGGGCTGCTCCCACCGGGCGCGCTCGCGCCGGACGGGGCGATCGAGGTGCGGCCCGGGGCGGGTGCGCGCGTGCTGGAGCGCTAGCGAGGACGCCCGCGCGGTGGCGCCCGGGGCGGGTGCGGCCGGGGCAGTGCGCGATGATGGGGTGGTGACCCGTGTCGCACCCGATGCCCTGATCTTCGACTTCGACGGCGTGA